>JABFSO010000381.1 GCA_013140555.1 Cyclobacteriaceae bacterium
TTACTACATTATTGACTTAGGTAGCCGAAAGCTTTCTGGTTTCCTTCAGTTAATCCGCTAATTTTTTCGTCATCTCTTACTAAGAAAATGTTATCATGAAATGGCCATTAAGATGCTCTACAACCATCAGCATAATAATCTTGGCCATTCCATGTGACCATTAAAAATAAATTATTAACACATGAAAAATATTTTACTCTTCATTGCAGCTATTATCGTATTCGATGCCTCTGCTCAAAACGATCCGCTTTATGGCCAGTATCTTTTTAATCAGGCGATGATTAACCCTGCCTACAGTGGTATCCATAATGTGGTAAACGCTACCCTCCTGTCAAGGGCACAGTGGGCCGGAATTGATGGAGCACCGCTTACCAATACATTGTCACTTAGCTCTTCATTTATGCAAGATAAATTGGGCGGTGGCTTATTGGTGATCAATGATCGATTGGGAATCAACACGACAACCGAGCTCAGCGCCTCATTCAACTACAAAATTAAATTCGAGAACAGCAAACTCTCCTTTGGTTTGCAGGGAGGCGTAGTAAACTACTGGTATGATTACAGTAAGTTAAATCTGGAAGTGGTTGACCAGAAAATCACACAGCCAACTGAAAACTTTTCGCAGCCAACCATTGGTGCCGGTATTTTTTACATGCACGACAAGTTTTATGCAGGAGTTTCGATTCCGCGCTTTTTGGATGTAACGGTGCAAGACGGAGTTTCTTCCAGCACAAGATACAAACGACACATTTACCTGAGCGGTGGTTATATTTTTGATAAGTATGAAAAAATAAAAATCAAGCCTTCGGTGTTGGTACGCATGGTAGAAAATACTTCCACTTCAGTTGACTTCAACTTACAAGTGTTACTGGCGGAAGTATTGTGGACAGGCGTGATGACACGCAATTTCAATTCCATTGGTTTGAATTCACAATTAGAGCTAAAAAACAAACTGCGTATCGGCTATCTTTTTGAATTACCCACAAACAAATTATCGGCCAACAGTTTCGGTACGCACGAAATTATGCTCAGCATCGATTTGGAATTCTTTGAGCGACAGGTAGCATTGAGAAGGTATTTTTAAAAAATCACTTCTCAACCAATGTTTCGTTAATCGAATAAGCTGCTATTTCCGAAAGCTTCACTTCTGCCTTGGCATCAAGTATACTAATTTTTAGTTTACTTGCATTAACGGATAGAAATGTAAGCAAGCGACTATGTCCAATCGTAGTTGCTTCCACTTCGCGAACTAAATCGCCTTTCGCGTTATATAGTTGAACCTTAAATTTTTTCACGCTCTGTCCAAACTGAATAGCTTCCTTCAGTTGGATGCAATTAATTGGAATTTCATTTTTTAAATTAATCGTGATCGTCTCCCCTCGCTTCAATTCCACAAACGTATTTGGCTTCTGATCGGAAAGCACTTTTGTTTTTTTGTTTCCAACTAAGTTCGTTGCATTCTTCAAGAGATTTTTCTTGAAATTTTCATCACGCAGTTTTTTGAAGCCTATGAGCGCGAGCGAATCAAAAACTGTAAATCTGCCGGAATAATCAGGTGGCACATTCAACAACAAGTTAGCACCTCGTCCAACGGACTTGAGGTAAATCGCAAATAACTCTTCTGGTGTTTTTACTTTCGCATCTTCTGGCCGATGATAAAACCAACCTGGCCGAATACTCACATCGCATTCGCCCGGAATCCATTGTTTTCCATTTTCTTCACCCGTGTTGAGCACTTCTGGTGTAGGTGCGCCTTCGCCAGGAGTAAACCCTTCGGTGTTCAGCATATTCCAATTGGTGGCATTGACTTCGCCTTTCTCATTTCCAACCCAACGAATCTGAGGCCCCACATCACTAAACACCACTGTCTGCGGTGATAATTTTTTGATAGTCGCACGAAAGAGATTCCAATCATACTCTTGTCGTTTTCCATTGGGACCCTCGCCATTCGCCCCATCCCACCAAAATTCCCAGATAGGACCATAATTCGTAAAAATCTCCGTCATCATATTCACGAAGACTTGATTGTAAGCTGGAGTTCCATAGTCAGGATGATTGCGATCCCAGGGCGATAGATAAACTCCAAACTTAAGTCCGTATTCTTTGCATGCTGACGACAATTCTTTCAGCATGTCACCTTGACCATTGCGCCATTTGCTTTCGCGCACAGTGTGCTTGGAATATTTACTTGGCCAAAGACAAAATCCATCGTGATGCTTGGCAGTAATAATAATGCCTTTTGCACCTGCCTGTTTCGCTATGCGACACCATTGTTTGGTGTCTAGTTTTTCCGGATTAAATATTTCTGCCGATTCGGTTCCTTTGCCCCATTCCAAATCGGTAAATGTATTCGGGCCGAAATGTGCAAATAGGTAAAACTCATCATCGTGCCAACGAAGTTGTGCTTGTGTGGGAACCTGAGTAAGGGCAATCTGACTAATCAACAGAAAAGCGATACCTAAAATGAATCGGATCATGATTAAAGATTATGATTATTATCAATAGCATTAAAAAGTCCTAATTACTCTACTACAGTTATATTCTTTTTTAGCGGAAGATTCTTCGATGAGTTGCCCACCATCACCCGAAACTCACCCGGCTCCACCACCCATTGCATTTGTTCATTTAAAAAACGCAAGCGTTGCATCGGCAATCGAAGATGCACTTCTTTGGATTGCCCCGGTGCTAAATGTACTTTCTCAAAGCATTTCAATTCAATGATTGGTCTGGATACCGAACTAAGTAAATCCTTTACATATAATTGAACCACTTCACTTCCTGAATAAGATCCAATGTTCTTGAGCGTCACGATTACTTCAAGCGTATCCTTGGATTTTAACTGATCGCGGTTAACGCTCAAATTAGAAAATTCAAATTGGGTGTAGCTCAAACCGAAACCAAAGGGATACAACGGCTCGCCACTTAAATCATGATAATCATTTCCTCTTCCTGTGGGGTGATGATTATACACCAAAGGCAACTGCCCTTCTTCTACAGGAAATGTGATGGGCAACTTACCGGAAGGATTTTCGACACCGAATAAAATTTTAGCTATGGCATTTCCACCTTCTTCTCCCGGATACCAAATGGAAAGAATAGCATCTACTTCATCTTTCCACAAAGTCGTTTTAATCGCTGATCCACCCGTGAGCAAAACAGCCATTGGTTTTTTGAGCAACGCTACCTGGTGAATAAACTCTTCCTGGTTGCCGGGCAACCCAAGAAATGCGCGATCCTGAAATTCACCTTCATGAATGCCTGTTGCCATCACGATGTAATCGGCTTCACGAGCCATGCGCAACGCCTTTTCAAATTCTTGTTGGGCATCATTCACTCCATAGTTCCAAATCAATTCGATCGCTGCCTCTCCCCTCGTTTCATGAAACTCAACAACAACCTCATAACTTTGATCTTTCGTTAGCTCCACCGATTTGAGAATAGTCGAGTACCCCACTTTTTCCCATTGGTCGATCAGCAATTTCCCATTCCAGTAAAGTCGGAATCCATCGTTGCCTCGCAAACCAATTTGATACGTTCCATTCACAGGAGCTTTCAACTTCCCTTTCCATCGAATACTATAATCATCATTCGTCAAAAGTTTGGGATCAGGTGAATACAATGTCCAATGAAAATTGATCTCGGCATCCTTTCGAGTAAATGCTGGTTCGCCACCAAGCGTTGAATTATTGAAGTACGATGCTTCGAATCCGCCCAGCAAAAAATCTTTCTTAACAACTTCTGTTGATTTGACATTCCAATCAAACCCTTTGGTATAGGAAACTTGCACACCTCGCAGTGAAGCCATTTTCTTCAATCCATCCAAAATGCTCACTTTATTGTTGCCATGTCCGGCATATCCACCCAAGCGAGCATCAACTGCATCCGGCCCAACCACCAATATTTTTTTGTGCACCGATGAAATCGGCAAAGCCTGATTTTTATTTTGGAGTAACACCAATGATTCTACGGCCATTTTCTCGGCCAAAGATTTGTTATTGACTTTGCTCAACGTCAACAATTGCGCTTCACTCACGTATGGATTTTCAAACAAGCCCAACTTAAACTTTGCCCGGAGGACTCTGGCTACTGCATCGTTGATTCTTTCCTTGGAAATTCTTCCATCGAGAAAAGGTGGCATGAAGAGTTTGTAGTGCTGATACTCTGTTTGAAAAATAACATCGAGCCCTGCGTTCATTGCCTGTGCCGAAGCGTCTTCGTAATCGCTGGCGGTAAAGTGCAACACATTGGCGCCTCCTACGGCACTGGCATCGCTCACAAAAAATCCGGAGAAGTTCCACTCCTTTTTTATCTTTTCTGTCAGCAACCAATGATTTGCAGTGGACGGCCGACCATCCAACAGATTATAGGAAGTCATCATGGATTGAACATTCGCATCACGTACACACGCCTGAAAAGGTACCAAGTGTGTCTCTTCTAAAAATCGTTTACTCCAATGAATCGGATACGAATCTCTTCCGCCATCGCCCACATTGGCCAATACATGTTTCGGAGTAGCAATGATTCCTTTCTTTTCGAATGCTGAAGTGTAAGCCGTTCCCATCACAGAAGATAAGTATGGATCTTCCCCATACGTTTCTTCCACACGCCCCCAGCGCACATCGCTCGCCAAATTGACAACAGGCGACAAGATTTGTCGGATACCACGCAGGCGCGTTTCATCCGCAATGGCATCGGCTACTTGATGAACTAATTTTGGATTGAAACTTGCCGCCATGGCGATGGACTGTGGAAAGGAAGTAGCTCCTTCGCGAACTAATCCATGCAACGATTCATCAAATGGAATAATCGGAATTCCCAATCGTGATTGCTCCACAAAATACTTTTGAATGGCATTGATTTTCTTAGCCAGCAACTGCGCGCTTTCACTGGTATTGTACTGAAGCATTTGCGCGTTGGCATTTTTTCCTTGCGAACCTGCACTCACTTGAAAGCCAAATATTCCGTGTTGAAATTGATCTGGAGTTGCACCATCCAAGTCACCGGGTATCATAAAACATTGCCAAAACTTTTCTTCTGGTTTCATTCGCTGCAAAAGGTCTTGCACGCGCTCCTCAATTGAATAAGTCGGATTCTTATAAATCGGAACAGGCTTCTGAGCCAGAACTGTGAAGTTGTTTAAAAGGCAAAACAGCAGAAATGCTTTTATGAGTTTTTGATACATGCGCAAATAGATGCAAAATGGTAATGTGTCGTTCGAGAGTCTTTCTATCTGCTCCCGTTTAGAATGAAATGTGGATTTGTGAAAGAGGAAAATAGCACTCCAAAAAATTAGTAGTCCCGACAGGAATCGAACCTGTATCAAAAGTTTAGGAAACTTCTATTCTATCCATTGAACTACGGGACCAAAAGATGAGT
>JABFSO010000397.1 GCA_013140555.1 Cyclobacteriaceae bacterium
CGAGCGATGAAATAGTGAAATCGTAACTATACGTCAACTCGATGTGTTCCATTTGAAACCCCAGAATCAGTACGGCAGCATACTGACTAATATTTCCTTGCACATCTTTGGTCAATGGCACACCTCGATACCATACGCCCAGTATGATCGGACTATAAAGAAGGTATGCACCAATATCTAACTGCTCAAAATTACCTTGCTTCTTATAGACAAAGGAAGGTGAAAGAATAGGAATGCTGGCTCGCTTAAAGGCACCTCGATATAAGGGAATGCGCACACCCCCATGCAATGTGTATTTCAGTGGTACAAAAGCCGCATCGTTGGTCAACGAACGATTGGGTTCATTGATGTGACTGGCTGCAAATCCTAACCAAAAGTTTTTGTTGTATGCTAATGCACCCGCCTTAAAATCAAAATAGCTAGCCATCCCTAAATTAGATGCCGATGGATCATCACTCGGCACATTTCCGTTGGCATCAAACTGCAACTGATCACCAAAGAGTAACTTGTTGAAATCGAGGCTTCGCATGGCATAACCAAAATTTAATCCGGACGAGATTACCCATTTATTCGAAATGCTCCACTTATACGAATAGATAAAATTAAATTGTGAAGACCGCATACCTGCTGTGCCAGCCTGATCGACCGTTGCTAAAAACCCAACGCCACTGTTGTAATTGTGTAAATTGTAATCATATGAAAAAGCATACGTAACATATCCACGCGCAATGTTGGGCCATTGGTTTCGGTAATTCATCATCAGGCGATGATCAGCTGTAGTGCCGGCAAACGCAGGGTTTAAATACAATGGTGCTGAGTAGTATTGCGAAAATTCAGGGTCTTGAGAAAAAACAATATGGGAATATAAGCACATGCCTAGCCCTATCATTATTTGTATGCAGCGAGTCGCGTAAGTGTGTTTGGTATTCGTACCCATTTTACCTATCGTATCAAGTTTATATCCCCTACCCTCACCACGTTTTCACCATTTTCAAATCGAGCTGTTAGCTTATACATATACACGTCTTGCTGACAAAGCTTTCCATTGTAGGATCCATCCCAACCGCGGGTAGCATCTCGGCTCTCGAATAACAATTCACCCCATCGATTAAAAATGAGCAATTCAAAATCAGTGACTCCTCGCATCAGAGGAAGAAAGACATCATTTTTTCCATCACCTCCACTGCCACCTCCTCCGTTACCGGAATTCCCAAAACCACTTGGCGAAAAAGCGTTTGGAATCAACACCTGACCACCCTTCTTTACACGAACCACATCAACAAGTTTTGCTGAATCAGCACAATCAAATTGATTAATTGCTTTTAGTTTAATCGTGTACAATCCTTCTTCCTTATATTGATGCTCTGGCTCTGGTGAAGTAGAAATAGTGCCATCCCCAAAATCCCACACAAAACGCGTTGCATCAAAACTAAGGTTGCTCGTATAGAGTGTTCCACCTGGAATATAAATCAATCGCGGTTTTATATCGAAGCCCGCTGTGGGTCTTGAATAAACCTGAATAATGTTAGTCTTGGTTGCTGTAATCTTTTGCCCGGTTACATTCGATGCTGATAGAGAAACCGTATACGTGTCTGCTCGATTGTATACATGCACCGGGTTTTTCTCTTGAGAAGTTGATCCGTCACCAAAATCCCACAGATACGATTTATCTTCTGCGAATTTTGTCAAGTTGGTAAATGTGACTTGTAAGGGAACACATCCGAAGGGTGGATCAAACGCAAAATCAACTTGTGGCGGTATCGCATTAATGACAATAGCCTGCAAGAACTTCTCTTCACAGAATTTGCTTTTTACGGTGAGTGAAATTTCATACGTTCCGTAGGTTGCGTAGATATGTGATGTGATATTTGCATCAGTAGATGTCGATTGGTCTCCGAAATCCCATTCATAAGTCCATGGGCCAGCATTCGTTGTATTTACGATATTGACTGTAGAAGCCGGTAGTGTTTGGTTAAGTGGTGTTACAGAAAAAGAAGTATTGATGTTATCTTTTTGAGGAACATCAAACAATTGGCTCGTAACAATACTTGTACAGTTGGCAAAATTTTCAGTATCGAGCGAGACAGTTACCGGGCTATTGCCAGTGAGTAGTCGATTAAAAGAAAACTCAACCAAGTCTTGCGCTGATCTGGTATCCAACATTGTGATACCATTCTCTATGATTTTCCAGTGATAAGAAGATAATCCTTTTTGGATTGCTGTAGCTCGAACTCGCATCACATCACAATCCAATTGAAGTGTATCTAAAACAAACAGTGAAATAGGAACAGGGCTGATTCGGATTGTGCGGGTAGAATCCCCTTTGCAACCGGCAGGCAAACTAGTTGTAAGTGTTACTTTAAAATCTTTGAATGAAGTAGTAGCATTTACAAATGAAAAGTTAAAGTTGGGATTAACACCCGAGCTTTGCTGTGCAACTATGCCAGAAGGATCGCTTACAGTCCATAAATAATCAATAGGATTGAGTGTTTGCGTTTGTGCATCAACTTTAAATGAAACAGATTGCGGTGAGCAATTCGCATTGAAAGGAGAATAATTGATCTCGTTGAATCCCGAGGTAGTGCCTGGAAAAGCGATGATTACTTGAGCAGAAGAAATTTGCTCACATCCATTTACGGTCAACACGCGCAATCGAACATCATATAACTTATTGGTGATTGTTAAATTGGGAAATACATACGTAAAGGTATTCGAGAAATTAATATCGGTTGGTCGTTGTACCGCCACTGTCTGAAATCCTAATCCGGTTTGATCATCTACTTCCCAAATAAATTGATCGATTATATCCGGCTGAAGCAATATGGAGTTATTGGTGAATGTTACTGACAATGGTCCACACCCCGAACTTATATTGGGTGTAAAATTGGCGGTAGGAAGCGGATCAACTTGAACGGGCAAAACAAAAACAGCAGAGCAGGAATTTTGATCGGTAGTAACCCGAAGCGCAACTTGAAATGTACCCGCTGCTGGAAACACTCTCACAAAATTAGTTTGATTTATAAAGGCAGCATCAGGCGTGAAAACACCTGAGTAGTTAAAGTCCCACTCACGCAGCGAAATGGTTTCACCGCGAATAGAGGTCAGCGTAGACGCATCTATAAAAGAAATGGGTTTACCTTCGCAGGCACGCGTTGCTGTAAAAAAAGGAATTGGTTTGATGTAAATTCTTACTTCGGCATCATCTACCGATTCACAAGAAGTAACATTGTCGCGTACTCGCAAGCGAACCCGATATACACCCGGAGTCGAAAAAATCTGATCGATGTTTCCCAAAGGCACAGCAGAAAATCCGACTGCAGGTTCTTGCCGAAATAAATTGTTTGACGGATCATACACTTCCCAACGCCATTGGGTTGTGGGTGTTACTAACCCAACGGAAACATCATTAAAACGTGCTGTGAAATTAGTTAAGGCTCCTGTTGCCTCCTGACAGAAAAAAGGCGTGATCGCATTGTTTAGCAAATCCGTAACCTGAATCTTAGCAACAAGCGAAGGAGAAATGGTAATAACACGATCAAAACTATTCACACAATTACCAGCCGCGTTCGCATCGTGAACATACACGCGAATTAATTTTTGTCCGGAGAGCTGATAGGTGAAAGTTGGATTCGATGAATTGGACGTAGCCAACGGAACTCCCGTGCCGGTAGCGTTGTCATAAAACTCCCATGTGTATTGAAACGAGGCCCCTCCTATTCCCGGAGTTTGATCATCAAAGAAAATAGCATCACCAATACAAAAAACGGATTGCACAGCGCCTGAAGCATTTGCTAATCGTGTAACAAAATTTGGCTGAGGTGCAGGCACAATAACAATGCGCCCTGTTATTACTTGGGCATTGTTATCGCCATTGAGTAAATCTCCATTTACCGGATTAAATGCATTACCATCTAAAACATTATTATCATAGGCATTGCATTGATTCCAATTTTTAAGTGTAACAATAAACTCCTTTCCGACATCCGCAGGCAAGGTGGCCGGAACTGCAACCGGCAAACTCACTTGACCTGGAGCAAGTACCGGATGGATCGGATTACGAAATGGAGTCGGATCGAAGTATGGAAATCCAACGGGTAGTTGATTATTTATTTGCACCCCTGCTACCTGATTACCCAATGGCCCGGTTCCATAAATCCATTGTATCCATCGGGCTTCGTTATTCTCGCGCGTCAAGCGTGGAAAACAATTCCATTGACTATTATCAGTAAACTGAAGATTCGTTGCAAAACCCTGGCATACCCTAAACTCTTGTGGATCGATAGAGATCACATCGTTTGTCCACACAATCACTTGCGTGTTGATGGGCACTACACTACCGCGTGGGTTACAGGCATTCGATGCATCGATTACTAAATCATATCCACAATTCACCGAAGCATTGGGATAGTTATGAGAAATCGTAACACCCGTAGCATTGAGTTGTGTTATTTGTTGTTCAGGCGATCCATCGCCCCAATCGATGAAATAAACTGTGCCGGGTACAGAAGAAAGATAAAACGTTTCGAGATTGACTGTAAAGGGAGCGCATCCTCTACTGCTCGTAAGGAATTTAAATCCAGGCTCTAATATGCCACCACACTGCGCTTGCAGTTGGTTGCTAAAAGCTGCGCATACAATGATCAGCAGAGATAGGTAATAGCGTAGGTTCATTTCTTTAGTCAACAACGACTAAAGCGAGCTGTAGACTAGTTTGTATGAACTAGTAGGACAAAAGGAAACCTAGCAACGAAGTCACTTTGCTGAATTAGTCGATGAACTAAATCTATTGGCGATGAGAGCGCAAAAAGAGAGTTAAAAATTAATTCCAGAACCCATCTCTACTATTAAAACTAGGGCATGGAATCAATCGGTTTCTCTTCTTCACACCACGGTGTAGCGGTTTGGCAGAGAATTCATAAACGAGCGAAACTTCGTGCGCACCACCTGTGGCAGTAGAAAGCCCTGACAAACTAAAGTCATAGCTATAACCAATGGTTAAATTTTTGAGATAAAGTCCCATGGTAAATACCAGCGCATCTTGCTGTACTGAATTGGTAATAGTGGTTTCCCAAGGCTTACCGCGATACCACACTCCCAACGAAACTGGGTCTACGTGATAATTCAAACCAACATCAAATTGTGAAATAAGTCCTTGCACGCGATAGATAAATGAAGGCGTCAGGTAAGATGGTTTTGCTACCGTGCGAATGCCGCCATTAAGTGTAATGCGTCCGCCACCATGAAAAACCATTTTCATGGGGAGTCTTGTTTCTGTACTTAGTATGGACAGATTAGGCGTATTGATATGCGAGAAGGCAGCTCCAAAAAATAAATCTTTGTTATATAAAACGAAGCCTGCACT
>JABFSO010000103.1 GCA_013140555.1 Cyclobacteriaceae bacterium
GTATTAAATCAGGCATAACCGATTTTTTTGGTAATGAAGGATTTGATGTCAATCGTTTAGAGCAAGAGATTATTTTCTATATCGAGAAATTAGATATACACGAGGAACGTGTTCGGTTGAAAACACACTTAGATTATTTCAACACCATACTCAAAGAAAAACAATCGAATGGTAAGAAGTTGGGTTTCATTGCACAAGAGATTGGTCGTGAAATCAATACCATTGGCAGTAAGGCCAACGATGCTGAAATGCAAAAACATGTGGTGGCTATGAAGGAGGAGTTGGAAAAAATAAAAGAGCAACTCAACAACGTGTTGTAAATGAAAGCTCCGACCCGAGATAAACTATCCAGTGTTATTCTTTGGTCCATTATTTCTGCTGCGTTTATTGGCCCGGGTACAGTCACTACAGCCGCTTCCGCGGGATCGCAGTTTCAATTGCAACTTTTGTGGGCAGTAACATTTGCTACGATGGCTTGTATTGCACTGCAAGAAGTTTCTGCACGCATCACCATCTCATCAGGTCTTTCTTTTGGTCAGGCTCTCGACAAAAAGTTTGGCAACCAAAAAGGTTTTTGGGTAAAGTGGTTAGTCGGTGGATCAGTGGTTTTGGGCTGCGCAGCTTATGAAGCAGGAAATATTTTAGGCGGCACTTCCGGTTTGGTTTTGCTGCTTGGCGACTACAGTAAAATTTTCACAATCCTACTCACACTTACTGCAGCGCTCATCCTCTGGAGCGGCCGCGGAAAATGGATATCCACTATTATGACCATTTTAGTAGCGATGATGGGCATTGCATTTTTCGCACTCGCTTTTTATGGCAACTTCAGTTTTGGTGAGGTAGTTAGCTCAAGCATTGTACCGGTAATTCCACCCGGTGCAGAGTTGCTCACACTCGGCTTGGTGGGCACTACCATTGTTCCATACAATATTTTTTTAGGCTCAGGAATTAGTAAAGGGCAAACTATTCCACTGATGCGCGTTGGATTATCTATTTCTGTTATCATTGGTGGATTGATCACCGCCTGGATTTTAATGGCGGGAACACTCGCTACAGAGTTCAATTCATTTGCTGATTTGTCAAATCAGTTTCAAACGAAAATTGGAATGATTGGTGTGATAGCGTTGGGTGTTGGGTTGTTTGCCGCAGGCTTTTCATCGGCCATTACTTCGCCCTATGCGGCATCGATCATTGCCACCAGTGTATTCAACGCGCAAAAGAAGAGCAGCATCGTTTAGGTGTGGGCAAGTGTTTTGACTGTTGGGTTTTTGTTCGGGATTAGTGGCATCAAACCCATTCCAGTTATTCTGGCCGTGCAGGCAGTCAATGGATTGATTTTGCCTTTGATAACTTATTTTTTGATTGTTATTGTAAATGATCCTTCCCTGATCCCTGTCTCTGGTCGTCACGCATCATGGTATAATGCTGTATTAATTTTAATTTTGGGATGTGTGCTAGTATTAGGATTCAACAACATTGACAAAGTGTTGGTAACTGTTTTCAAATTAAAAGAGCCACACCTGCTAGTTGTTTTTACCCTTTCGGGGATCATTTCATTGTACACAGCTTTCTCCGTCATGAAGCGACCTGCCTCAAAATAAAAAAGGGTTAGCGATGGCCAACCCTTCTTATTAATTCAATCGAAAATCTATTCGCTCTTTTTCTCTTTCGAAGAAGCTTTCGCTTTTTTCACTTTCACAGTCAGCGCATCACCGGTTCCTTCGTAATCGGCTTGAATGATGCCTCCTTCCGTGATCTCGCCTTTCAAAATCTCTTCGGCTACCGGATCTTCCAAGTATTTTTGAATGGCTCGGTTCAAAGGTCTGGCTCCGAATTGTTGATCGTAGCCTTTATCAGCCAAGAAATCTTTCGCTTTCTCAGTTAATTCTACGGTATAACCAAGCGATAAAATACGCTCAAATAATTTGCCGAGTGTGATATCAATGATTTGATGGATGTGTTCGCGCTGCAGTGAATTAAATACAATCACATCATCTAAGCGATTCAAAAACTCAGGAGAGAAGGCACGCTTCAACGCATTTTGAATTGTTGATTTCATCACCTCTTCATCGTTCTCACGATTCGCCTTGGTGGCAAAACCAATACCGGAACCGAAATCTTTCAAATCACGCACCCCAATATTCGAAGTCATGATAATGATCGTATTCCTGAAATCTACTCTACGGCCTAAGCCATCGGTTAGAATTCCGTCATCTAATACTTGTAATAAAATATTGAATACATCCGGATGTGCTTTCTCAATTTCATCCAACAGCACAACGCTGTACGGCTTTCTGCGGACCTTTTCAGTCAACTGTCCGCCTTCTTCGTAACCAACATATCCGGGAGGTGCGCCCACTAAACGCGATACAGAGAATTCCTCCATATACTCACTCATGTCAATTCGCACTAATGCATCTTCTTTATCGAATAGATAAGTAGCAAGTACTTTTACCAATTCCGTTTTACCCACACCGGTAGGGCCTAAGAAAATGAACGAACCAATGGGTTTCTTAGGATCTTTCAATCCAACACGTGTGCGCTGAATCGCTTTGGTTAGTTTCTTGATAGCTTCTGTCTGTCCGATCACTTTAGTGCTCAGCTTCTCAGCCATACCCAGCAACTTGTTGCTTTCTTTTTGTGCAATTCGATTGGCAGGAATGCCCGTCATCATTCCGATTACGTCTGCAACGTTATCTTCAGTAACAGTATATTTTTCTGTGCGAGTCTTTTCTTCCCAGCGTGCTTTCGCTAAGTCGAGTTGCTCGATGAGCTTCTTTTCTTTATCGCGAAGTTGTGCAGCCTCTTCGTATTTCTGGCTCTTTACTACGCGGTTCTTTTCTTTCTTCACGTCTTCGATAGCCGCTTCAAATTTCACGATGTCATCAGGCACGTGAATGTTGTTGATGTGTACCCGAGCACCAGCTTCGTCCATTACATCAATCGCTTTGTCCGGCAAGAAGCGATCGCTGATGTAGCGATCGGAAAGACGCACACATGCTTCCAACGCTTCTTTGGTATAGGTTACATGATGATGATCTTCGTATTTTTCTTTGATGTTTTCCAAAATCTGAATGGTTTCATCTACGGAAGTAGAGTCTACCATCACCATTTGAAAACGTCTGGCCAAAGCTCCGTCTTTTTCAATGTACTGACGGTACTCATCCAATGTGGTAGCACCGATACATTGTATTTCTCCGCGGGCGAGTGCAGGCTTAAACATGTTCGAAGCATCCAACGATCCGGAAGCTCCACCAGCACCTACAATGGTATGTAATTCGTCAATGAATAAAATAACGTCTGGTGATTTTTCCAATTCGTTCATCACCGCCTTCATACGCTCTTCAAACTGACCACGGTATTTTGTGCCTGCCACTAATGATGCCAAGTCAAGTGTAACTACACGTTTACCAAACAACACACGCGAAACTTTTTTCTGCACAATGCGAAGAGCCAACCCTTCAGCGATAGCTGTTTTACCAACACCGGGTTCTCCAATCAAAATTGGATTGTTCTTTTTTCTTCTACTTAAGATCTGAGCTACGCGCTCAATTTCTTTTTCTCGACCTACGATCGGGTCGAGCTTGTTATCTTCGGCCAACTTGGTTAAGTCGCGGCCAAAATTATCGAGCACCGGTGTCCGTGATTTTTCGCCACCCTTTTTCTCTTTCGATCCACCGGGAGGAACGGCACCGCTTCCAAACATTTTAGAAGAGTCATCATCCGGATCATCGGTATCAGATGCCGCAGAAGGTTGCTCGTGTTGGTACTCAAGCATTTCTTTCACCACATCGTATGCTACATCAAACTTGTTCAAAATTTGAGTTGCCAGATTATCCGGATCACGTAAGATTGATAAGAGCAAATGTTCTGTTCCAATTAACTGCGCTTTGAAAACTTTTGCTTCCAGATAAGTAATCTTGAGCGTTTTTTCTGAAGCGCGTGTAAGAGGAATGTTTGCTAGGTTTTTGATTTCGTGTGTGGCTGTTCCTTTGGAGATTTTTTCAATTTCGCCACGCAACTGATCGAGTGGTACACCGAGTTTTTTCAGCACACCAACCGCTACACCTTCGCCTTCGCGAATCATTCCAAGAATGAGATGTTCAGTGCCAATGTAATCATGACCCAATCGCAGTGCTTCTTCCCGGCTGAGTGAAATAACTTCCTTAACACGGTTAGAAAATTTGGCTTCCATATTTGACATAAAGAGTTGAGATATGTAAATGTAAAGTTTTACAGACTATAATTCCAAACAACTAATCCGCCTATTAATGTCAGACTCTACACAATTAGTAAGTCAAACACGTATTGCGTTTTATTTGTTCAATTTTCTCTCAGCCGATTGAATGATGCGGATCGCATTCGGACCTTCACAAAACAACAAATCCAAGAAGCTCAGGTTAGCTACAAAATTGCTGCCAAATACCTGTTGATAGGCAACAGTCTGATAGAATGACCGATGTGTATAGTCTTCTTTAGCGGAAATAACTCCTCGCAAATCCAAAATGGATGGATTGAGGTCTTTTTGGTAGGAAATGGTTTCTTTGACTTGAATGGATAAACCTACTTTTCGCAGACAGAATGACAGCAATTTTAGGTTGAAAGAGATTAGATGTTCGTGTTTTTCGTAGATTATCTTTTTTAGATCATCAGCGTAAAACTCAAAAAAGGGTGCATTGCGGTACGCTGATTCAATAGTTCTCCAATGGTTATTTTGCCACTTTTGTTGATAGTCTATGCGTATTTCATGAACAGGTGTTTTGCCATGCTTATTGGTAACGGGCAAAATCAGCATCTGTTTACCTTGTGAAGTGTTGATGAAGCACCGATTGCGGAAACTTTGCTTTTCGAAATGTTCGTGTACTTCAATTTCTACCGTTTCAAACGGAAGAATGGCGCATAAATATTCAATAGAAGGAAGGTAATGCGATTCAATACAAACTACCCCCGCCACGGTTATCAAAAACTATTGAAGCATTTTGAGCAATGTGCTCAGTCGCTGTTTCAGGCTTCTGCGGTCAATGATGAAGTCAAGGAAACCGTGTTCCAGTACAAACTCAGCGCTTTGAAAGCCTTTTGGTAAATCTTTGCCAATGGTTTCGCGAATTACACGTGGGCCGGCAAAGCCGATCAAGGCACCAGGTTCTGCAATGTTGAAATCACCGAGCATAGCATACGATGCTGTAACTCCACCGGTGGTAGGATCTGTGAGTAAAGAGATGTATGGAATCTTCGCTTCGGCCAAAAGAGCCAGGCGAGCCGAAGTTTTAGCCATTTGCATCAACGAAAGTCCAGCTTCCATCATGCGGGCGCCACCTGAGCGCGAAATCATGAGGAATGGTGTTCTCGTTTTCAA
>JABFSO010000427.1 GCA_013140555.1 Cyclobacteriaceae bacterium
TGACAGTAATCCGCTTGTTGTTTGTAATACTGGCAATAGTGGGTGGCCTTGGTTTCATCCTGTATATCATTTTGTGGATAGCACTGCCTGCAGCCAACAGCATCACCGAGAAAATGGAAATGCAAGGCGAGCCTGTTACACTTTCCAACATTGAATCGACTGTCAAGAAAAATTTAAACGAGAAGGAAGAAGAGGAAAGTACACTCGCTAAAATTGTTCTCTTCCCATTCCGGTTGATTGCCACCATCATCACCGCCATAGCAAAAGTGATTGGCCCGATTGTAAAGTTATTCTTCGAACTGATTCGCGTCATGATTGGACTTGCCATTTTCTTTACCGGCTTTTCGTTGCTTGCCGCGATCGTGATCACCTTCGGTATATTCTTAGGATTTTTTGGAACCTCCATTCTACCCGACTACTGGGGTAGTGAAATTCAAGGATTGAATTTTCCGATGGAGGCTATCCGCAATACGTTTCCGATCTGGAGCATGGTAGCCGCATTCATTGTAGCATTCATACCTGCCTTGGTCATTCTTCTTTCAGGTAGCTCGATACTGGCAAAGCGTTCTTTCTTCAAACCAGCTATGGGCTGGTCGTTGGCCGGATTGTTCTTCGTTTCCATTCTTGTGTTGAGTTTCACTGTTCCTAAAATGATTTATTCCTTTAAAGAAGAAGGCGAATTTAAAACAGAGGAAGTTTTCAATATGCAAGACAAAAAGTTGGTACTAAAGATTAATGAAGCTGGCTTTGAAGATTACACAACTCCTGATCTACGAATCAAAGGATACGAAGGCAAAGAGATCAAGTTGATAAAGCGTTTTCGTTCACAAGGCTTTAGTCGCAAAAACGCAGCTGAAAATGCGCAGATGGTAGAATATCAGGTAACTCAGCAAGACAGCACGCTGACTTTCGATTCGAACTTATCCTTTAAGAAAGATGCAAAATTCCGCGCTCAGCGATTGGATATGGAGTTATACATTCCCTATGGACAATTGTTTGTGATCGATGAATACGTGTGGCGCCTCATCGACAATAACTACAGTGATTATGAGGGATATTATGATTCGAACTTTAGTAAAACATGGAAGATGACCGAGAAAGGTTTTGAGTGTTTGGACTGCAAGCAACCAACAGAGCGCAAATCCATACAATTGAAAGATCAATATGGCTACAACGATTTTAACGAAATTGAATTGATGGGCATCTTTGACTTATCTGTCTACCAAGCCGAAGAGTTTTCAATTCAGCTGGATGGCCCTGAAAGTGAAAAAAGAAAATACGAAGTATCCTTATCAGGTGAAACGTTGGAGATTCGCTATCGATCACGCAATCAATCATTCTGGGAGAATAGCGTTGACCTGGACGACAAAGTGAAAATTCAAATTACACTGCCTCATCTGCGTAAGCTTAAAATAAAAGGTGCCGGTGAATTTGACCTACGCGGATTTGATGAAGAAGAAATGGACATTACTCTACTTGGTGCCATGAATGGTGAAGCTGACATTCAATCGCGAAACTTAATGATCGACATGTCCGGACCGATGTCTTTCCAGTTAGATGGAAGAGGAAATTTTTTACAAGCCGAAGTGCGTAAGCTGGCGCAATTAAAAGCCAGTCAATATGAAATCGAAAATGCGGTGGTAGAAGCCAAAGAATTGGGCAATGCCCGCGTAAACACTACTAACTCAGTAGAAATAGATACGGATGTTGTCAGCACGGTAAAATATCAAGGCAACCCGGAAGTAATTAAAAGAGATTAACGTCTCGTGCGTTTTTTTAGAGATGCCTCATCAACCAAAGTTGGTGGGGCATCTTTTTTATAGGCCTAAAATGAGGGCTATTTAGTTTACTTAGCGGTAGAAATTCTCTACATTTAAGAAAGGCTAATTTCATGGATGTAAAGATCAAATTCCTTGGGGCTGCGCGCAGCGTTACCGGCTCGAAGTACTTACTCGAAATAGACTCGCAGAAAATCCTACTCGATTGCGGATTGTTTCAAGGACAAAAGGAATTGCGCCTACGCAACTGGGATGCGTTACCGATTGACCCAGCAACTATTGATGTGGTGGTGCTTACGCATGCACACATCGATCACATCGGCTACCTGCCTCGCCTGGTGAAAGATGGATTCTCCGGAAAAATAATTTGTACACCAGCCACGGAAGATCTTTTGAAAATCATGCTGATGGATGCCGCCAAACTGCAAGAAGAAGAAGCCATGTTTGCATTTAAACGTGGATATTCTAAACATGAAAAACCACAACCGCTTTTTACCACCGATGATGCGAAACTCGTTTTATTACTTTCTGAAAGTCATCCACTCAAAACGAAAATCAGCTTAAGCCAAAATGTGTCAGTGGTGTTTCATAATTCGGGGCACATATTGGGTTCCGCTTTCGCTGAATTTCATTTACAAGGCACACGCGAGTTAAAGAAAATTCTATTCTCAGGAGATTTAGGTCGATATGAAGATCCAATCATGTTTGCGCCTGATGCGCCCTCCGATCCGGATGTACTAATTGTAGAATCAACTTACGGCAATCGCCTAAACCCGCAAGTCGATGTGGAAGAGCAATTGACGAAAATTGTGAACGAAGCTTGCGATCATAATGGAGCGTTGGTTATTCCTGCATTCGCCTTGGGACGCACCCAGAGTTTGATTTACTACCTTACTAAATTGATGGATGCAAAGGCAATACCCCTGTTGCCAATCTATATCGACAGCCCTATGGCGATCAACGTAACCGATTTGTACGAGCGACATGCAGGAATTCATAAAATAAAAGTAATACGCGAAGGTTCGCAACTGATCAGCATTTTTGATTCACATCAAATTCATTTTTGCTATACCAGGGAAGGCTCAAAAGCATTGAACGAAATCAAAAAGCCTGTCATCATTATTTCCGCCAGCGGCATGGCCACCGGTGGACGTATCTTACATCATCTTTCACATCGCCTTCCACGCACCACGGATACTGTTCTTTTTGCAGGCTATCAGGCTGAGGGTTCACGCGGGCGTAGGATTTTGGAAGGAGAAAAAACCATTCGCATTTTCGGAGAAGAGATACCGGTCAACTGTCACGTGCGCGAAGTGCATGGATTGTCGGCTCATGCAGATCAAACTGAATTGATGCATTGGTTGAGTTTTATCAAAAAGGCTCCGAAGTTGACATTCATTACACATGGTGAAATAGAAAGTGCCACTACCTTCTCACAGATGATTGAAGAAAAACTGGGTTGGAAAACCATCATTCCGGAATATCTTCAAACGGTGAATTTATTTGATGGCATATAAAATCAGAAAAGAATGAATCAAAGACTCTATTCATTGGATGTATTCCGAGGTATCACTGTAGCTGCAATGATTTTGGTGAACAACCCCGGCAGCTGGGATAGTGTGTACCCTCCGCTTCTGCACGCACACTGGCATGGCTGCACACCTACGGATTTAATATTTACATTCTTTCTTTTCATTGTAGGGGTATCGATTCATTTTGCGTATCAGCCTAAGCTAGCAGAGGGATTATCGAAAAGCAATCTGATAAAAATCATACGCAGAACTGTTATCATTTTCCTTTTGGGAATGATGTTAGCACTGGTGCCAAAATTCAATTTCGAAACGGTTCGAATACCGGGTGTATTGCAGCGAATCAGCATCGTGTTTTTATTTTGTTCATTGATTTATTTCAAAACCAATTGGCTTTGGCAATTGCGTATTGCTATCATTTTGCTCGTTGGCTATTTTGTTTTGATGACCATGATTCCTGTTCCGGGAGTTGGTGATCCCAATCTCGAACCGGAAACCAATTTAGGTGCGTGGATGGATCGGCTATTATTAAACGGCCATCTGTGGGCACAAAGTAAAACGTGGGATCCGGAAGGAATTTTAAGTACCGTACCGGCAATCGCAACCGGATTGATTGGAGTTTTGTCGGGGCAGTTGTTTTCGAAAATTGAACAACCTGCTGAAAGAGTGACATGGTTGTTTTTTATTGGTGCATTGTTGATTGTAGGTGGTCTGGCTTGGGGAATGGTGTTTCCTATTAATAAAGCATTGTGGACAAGCAGCTATGTGTTGTATGCCGGTGGCATCGCCATGCAGTTTCTGGCAGCCTGCTATTGGTTGATCGATGTGCAGGGAGTTAAGAAGTGGTCTACGCCATTTATTTATTATGGCACCAATGCGATTTTTGTTTTTGTGGCCTCGGGATTATTGGCGAAGTTTTTGATTCGCACAAAAATCGGAGATGGAGATCAAGCGATTTCATTGTGGTCATACATATATCAGAATGCATACGCGAGTTGGTTGAGCCCAATGAATGCGTCATTGGCATTTGCTGTTTCGTTGATTCTTTTCTTTTTGGTGATTTTATGGCAAATGTATAAGCGAAAGATATTTGTGAAGGTGTGATGATCCTGAAAGGATTTGTTACAAATATTCCGCACCTACCGGAAAAAAACCAATATCATCGCTACAAATATTCCGCTCCTACGGAGCGATACGCCTCTAAATAATCCCCTAAAAAACACGGCTACAAATATTCCGCTCCTACGGAGCGATACGCCTCTAAATAATCCCCTAAAAAACACGGCTACAAATATTTCGCTCCTACGGAGCGATACGCCTCTAAATAATCCCCTAAAAAACACGGCTACAAATATTTCGCTCCTACGGAGCGATTAGCCTCCAGCTTAAATCCACAAATATTACGCTCCTACGGAGCGATACGCCTCTAAATAATCCCATAAAAAACACAGCTACAAATATTACGCTCCTACGGAGCGATATGCCTCCAACTTAAATCCACAAATATTCTAATCCTTATAAATATTGCGCTCCTACGGAGCGGAATACCAATACACTCGAGGTCAAATCTTTCTAAATCAATAACTTCGGTCACTTAAACAGAAATCTTTCAAAACCCATGCAACCCCTGCGTTCGTATACGCATCTTGTTATTGAATTTGCTTAAATGACTTTACAGATTTACCGAGCTAAAGAAAAAGATTGGATTGAAGGCTGCAAACGGCAAAACCGGGAGGCGCAGCATGCTCTCTATGAGTTTTTCTCCGGTAAGATGTACACGCTTTGCTGCCGCTATGTCAAAGATAAAATGGAAGCTGAGGATGTGCTGGTGATGGCCTTTACCAAAATTTTTGAACGGATCGATCAGTACAAAAATGAGGGAAGCTTTGAGGGCTGGATCAGAAGGGTGATGGTGAATGAGTCGCTGAGTTACTTGCGCAAGAACAAAAACATGTACTTAGAAACCGACATTGAAGCTGCCGATCGTGAGCCGGATTATGATCGGATTGAGAGTCAACTGGAGGCTGAAGACTTAATGAAACTA
>JABFSO010000253.1 GCA_013140555.1 Cyclobacteriaceae bacterium
TCTACAACTTGCGGTTATTCAACGTAGTGAACATTCGGAGTCTACAAATAACACCTACCGTCATCGATTTGCTCATTGACGTGCAAGAGCGATGGTACACATGGCCCACCCCGATCTTTGAGCTATCCGATCGCAACTTTACCGAATGGTGGCAAAACTACAACCACGACTTCGGGCGAGTCAATTTTGGTTTACGACTCGATCAATTCAATGTGCGCGGTCGAAATGAAACACTGCGTTTTGTTGCACAGTTTGGATTTAGCCAACGATTTGAATTAAGCTACACCATTCCCTATCTGGACAAAAAACAAAAGCAGGGTTTGATTCTTAACTTCGATTACAGCAATCCAAAAAACATTGCTGCTCTCACCGAAGATCATAAACTGGTTTTTGTGCGGAGCAGTCAGCCACTTCGCATTTCTACCGGAGCACAGGTCAGTTATACCTATCGCAAATCATTTTTTGAAACCCATGTTTTGAGTCTCGGCTTCCGCAACAGCGAAGTAACCGATACCATTCTTCGCAAAAACCCCAATTACTACGCGGGCAATTCATTGACGCAGCGCTACGGCATTCTCTCCTACTCATTCCGCTCTGAACACCGCGATGTCATCATGTATCCGCTCAAAGGATATCAGTTTTCGGCCACCATTCAGCGAAATGGTTTTGGCTTTGAAGGCCCAGTAAGTCAGTGGGTGATAAACCTCACCTACGCCTATCATCTGCCGCTGAAGAAAAACTATTACTTTTCAAACTTTACCGCTGCCTACATCAGCGACCCAACCAATCAACCTTATACGCTCTATGGCGCTATGGGCTATCAACGACAAATACTGCGTGGCTATGATGTTTATGTGATTGAAGGCTCGCGCTTTTTTGTAAACAAGAACACCTTCAAGAAAAAAATATTCTCGCGTGTGTGGCGCTACGAAAACATGCCGCTCGAGCAGTTTCGCCATTTGCCACTTTCCATTTACCTGAAAAGCTTTATTGATGTAGGATATACCGAAAACTACGATTATTACCAAGAGCGCCCTACTCTACTCAACAATCGCCTCAGCAATTCATTGCTAGCTGGCTATGGTGGCGGGTTGGATGTAGTAGCACCGTACGATGTAGTTTTCCGGTTCGAATATGCCTTTACTAAAGATGGCACAAGCGGATTTTTCTTCAACATCAAAAAAGAATTTTAAAGTTTCTCTTATCTTCGAGCAGCAGTTTCCCCGGCTGCAGCGCTGATCCTTGTCTCTCCACCTGATCGGCAGCTATACCTAAATCTTTTTATCAATTTGAAAAAGCTACTGGCAGCCTTAGTCAGTGTTAGTCTGACTGTAAAGGCAAATGGACAAAGTGTAAACACACAAATGGGTGCGCGCCAAATGGCAATGGCCGGAGCCTCTGCCACGCTTAGCGATGCGTGGGCTCTTTTTAACAACGCAGCCGGACTAGCTCAGCAAAAGTCATCATGCGGGTTTGCTTATGATGTTAATCCACAATTAACCGGTGCCAATCGAATGGCAGCCAACCTACAACTACCCATTGGTTCGTTTACCACCGGCATTGGTTTCTTTCGCTTTGGCGATGCGTTGTATAACGAACAATTCATATCGATTGGAATAGCGAATCGAATTGGAATTACTTCGCTGGGCGCGAAAATAAATTTCAATCAGTATCGTGCGGATGGTTTTGGAGTATTGTCTGCCATCAGCATCGACATGGGAGGCATTACGCAACTCACACCTGAGCTCCGCGTGGCCGCTTACATCACCAACCTCACGCAGTCGTCAATGAACAGCGGCAGCGGAGAGCGCTTGCCTACGCGCATGGTGCTGGGTGTTGGATTTCAATTCAGCAAAAAAGTGACGGCCACTACCGAGGTGGAAAAAGATCTGGACTATCCGCTAACCTGGCGTACCGGTTTTGAAATGGATGTGTACAAAAATCTATTCTTTCGCACCGGCTATCAACTGCAACCCAATGCATTTTATTTTGGCCTTGGCGGCAAACGCAAACGACTCACCATCGACTATGCACTTCGCTATCACTTCCTGCTTGGTGCATCGCATCAGGCATCTGCTACATTTCAACTCACCCGATCTTCTAATCTGTGAAACCGGTTTTTATCTCGATCTGGTTTAGTTTATACTGCGCGTGTGCCGTAGCACAAGACTATCCGCGCCAAGCGATAGATCCCAGTCAATGGGCGGATGAGCTTTTTGCAAACCAAACGGATAACTTAAACTACGCAGACTTGTACGAAAACTATTTGCAACTGCTGGCGCATCCGCTCGATTTAAATAAAGCTACGGCCGAGCAACTTAACTCCTTGCAAGTACTTTCACCAGTTCAGGTGAATGCGCTGATGGCGTATCGGGAAGAAGTTGGGCAACTGTATTCCATCTATGAATTGCAGACCATCGATGCCATCAGCAAAGAAGTGTTTTTAAAACTGGTGCCATTTGTGCGCGTAGTGGACGAACAAACAAGTGGCGGCTATCGATCTTTATGGAAGCGATTGATATCGGAAGATAACAACTACCTCGTGATGCGCTATTCGCAAACCTTGGAACAACAGAAAGGATATCTAAGCAACAGCAGTTCCAGCGCTCGTTATTTAGGCACACCCGAAGATTTATATGTGCGCTTGCGCGTGAGTCGGCCGGGTGATTTTAGTACCGGCATTACGTTGAAGAAAGATGCCGGAGAAAAATTAGAATGGAGTCCCGCAGAGCGCTACTACGGTTTCGATTATGTAACGGTGCATGCACAAGTACAAAACAAACGAGCCATCAAGAATCTGATCATCGGAGATTATCAAGCGCAGTTTGGTCAGGGCTTAATGCTCGGTTCTGTGTTTGGCATCGGCAAAAATGGAGAAACCATTACCAGCATTCGTAGAAGCAACATTGGTTTTCTTCCCTACACTTCACAATACGATGGCGGATACATGCGCGGGGCGGCTCTCTCCTACCAGCTACATAAAAACATTTTGGTACACACGCTGCTTTCTTCACGCAACCGCGATGGAAACCTGGCGCAAGACACCACACAAAGTACTGTTTCGTCTTTTAATTACAGTGGTTTGCACCGAACACGCAACGAGTTAAACAACCGGAACGCATTACAAGAACAAAATGCCGCGTTCA
Source organism: Cyclobacteriaceae bacterium (assembly GCA_013140555.1). GTDB lineage: Bacteria > Bacteroidota > Bacteroidia > Cytophagales > Cyclobacteriaceae > ELB16-189. The sequence goes on from JABFSO010000253.1 coordinate 3,147, forward strand.
TTCTGAGTTATCATAATAAAAATGTTGACGCAGGGCTGATGCTGCATCATACTCAATTTGATAAGACGTTGATTCGAAACGCCACACTCTACAATTCGTTTGCCTTTCAAGGAAATGCTAATACGAATGTGGGGGCTTATGCCAACATCGCACTGGGCTATATTTCTCTATTTGGCGAAGTGGCGCACTCGCTGCAACATGGATGGGGCGGAGTGGCCGGTGTGCTGGCGGGCGTAACACCTAAACTCGAAATCTCGATGCTCGCTCGCCATTACCAGCGCGACTTCTACAGCTTTTACACCAATGCGTTGTCAGAAAATTCAATTCCTCAAAACGAAAGTGGAATCTATTGGGGATGGAAATACCGCTTCTCCAAACGAAGTGCGTTAGCAGGTTACATGGATTTCTTTGAATTCCCCTGGCTGAAATTCCGAAACTATCGCCCCACGCAAGGCAGCGAGTGGCTGTTGCGCTATCAATACAAGGCTTCGCGATCGGTAACTTTCTTTGCACAAGTAAGAGAAGAGACCAAAGCACGGAACCTCACCGATGAAAACAATCTCTATCAACTTGCCGCTGGCACGCGAAGAAATTTTACACTGCAAGCCGATTATGTTGCCACACGCCAGTTGCAATTAAAAAGTAGAATTCAGTTTTCTTCGTTTCAATTGAATGGTAATGCCACGCAAGGGCTGCTGCTAGCGCAAGATGCCACCTATGAAACGATGCGATTCTCCATCACGGCACGTTACGCACTTTTTGATACAGATGATTATGACAATCGGATTTACATCTACGAACCCGATACGTGGCTCGCTTTCTCTTTTCCGGCTTATAATGGCAAAGGCGCGCGCCATGTGTTGGTGTTGCGCTACAACATCACCAAAAAAATCAACTGTTGGCTACGATGGGCACAAACCCGCTACCTAAATCAGGAGACCATTGGAAGTGGTGGAGAAACAATTATGGGAAATAGCCAAAATGATGTTAGATTTCAGGTCAGAATTCAATTCTAACCAATCTCATGCACGCAGTTAAGTTAATCACACCGGGTATTTTATTCATGCTGGCCTTCGGCATGCTTGTTTTCATCATTGTGTTTCGCACCATCTTCAACAAAAAGAAGTAGCCGCTACGGCACGAAAGCATCTACCGCCTGCTTGCGCGAAATTACATGCTGCTTTAAAGTGGCTAACTCGCTACTGAATGCGCTGCCACTGGTCAGGTGTGTGTATTTACTAACTTCTGTCTCCTCGGGTCCCATGACATAAGGTGAAATCATGGTGTGGTATTTTGTAAAGAGCGCGTCCATCTTGGTCGATGTAAACACATCATCAGTAAACGAGCGCACATAGGTTTTATACTTTGCATAATAAGTGGCATCATCCGCTACATATCGAATCAGCGGCCAACCACTACCAACAGTAGAGAGTTGCAGCGCAACAGAGCCACCGCCTGGTCCGGAGCGGCTGGACAATGCTTCATTGTTATCCCAAGGTATCCAAGTCAGTTTGTTTGTGGTGTGATGATAGAAATAATAATTGTGCGCCATCACGCCATACGTATCCCAATTGACAAGCGTGGTATTTACCGCCAGCCATTTCACAAAATGATCCACGTTAAAAGTCTGTTCGAGATTAGCACGCCACTGCGCGGGGTTGCTAGAGCGCACGCTGCTGTTGAGAGCTGTAACAAATGCTTGCACATCGGTGAAGTCATTGGCCGTTTCGTTATTTTTCTTTTCAAACAAAGTAGCGCTGAATGTTTGACGTGTCGACTCGGGCTTGTAGATATTGCCGCTCCCTTCGCCAAACTGTGTTTTAATCATCGAATCGTCTACCACTTCGGTAAGCGTATAAATGCCGCAATATTTTAAGCCGCTGCCAAAATCAATATACACTTTGTAGAAAGCAGTTTGTGCTGCAGGTATGCCGGCCATGCGAAAGATATCTGCCGTCACCTTCTCACGAATGAGCGAGTTGTCTTTGTATCCGGGCGAGAGGCTAAACTCTTTAAAGCCATAGAAGCGTTGATTTTTAATTTGCGGATAGTCGTCTTCAAACTTATCGAAGTTGAGGCGAAAAGGAAGTTTGTAAATGCCCGAGCCCCACGTGGATGAAAGCGAAGAGTTGCCTTTGAGGCGTAGACCTACTTTGTACCATTCTTTGTCGTTGAACTTGAGAGATACCGCTACGTAGTCAGT
>JABFSO010000212.1 GCA_013140555.1 Cyclobacteriaceae bacterium
TAAACGGACGCTGGATGTAGAGAATGATTTCAATCGAGGTTATGACAGGGTAATTGTTATCCAAATTCCGGAAGGCTATCAATTAAAAAACCCCGAAGCTTTACAGTTTAATGTAACGTATAAGGAAGGAGAGGAAACACCTTATCTCTTTATATCGAATTATGAGTTGAAAGGTCGCGAGCTGACGATTAACATTAAAGAATACTACAAACAACTTTCAGCACCGGTGAGCCGCTACGAAGATTTTAGAAAAGTGATCAACGCAGCCGCAGATTTCAATAAGGTAACTTTGGTTTTGGAGAAACAGAAATAGCTTATACAGGCTTTTCTGTTTTCTCCGTTTTTTCCGATTTCTCTTTTTCTACGGCAGGTGTGATTCGTGGTTGTTCACCAATTTTGGTTTTATGAATACCAAATAGGTGATAAGCTAAAAGTTTACCAGCATTTTCACGTTCAGTGGATTCGATGGTGAGGATCCCTTGTTGACTCATGTTTCCTCCATTATTTACTGCATATCGAATATCCAATGTCTCACCTCGAGCCGCGAATGAAATCGTGACTTGTGGAGCTTTACCATTCGATGTAAAATAGATGCTCGTATTTTTTAATTGACTTACAATTTTCAGGTGCTCCTCATTAGCAGTAGATACTTCTTGTAAGTTGAATTCCATCTTCAAATCAGTGAAAGGCACCAGTTGTGGATAGGTGTTATAGAGCAATTGTGTGTAGCGTGCTTTTTCACTTCCGCTATTGGCCATGGCTAATCCTTCGTAGGTTCTCGCCAATAACATGGTTTGATATGGATCAGCACTGTCCGGATCATTCAGCACTTGATTGAAGAATTGAATCGCTTCTGTTTCTTTTCCTTCGGCTAGATATAGCTTACCCAAAAAATAGCGAAAATACTTTTTCACGCGAGGCCGCTTATCAGTTTGTAATCTCTTCTTGTAGATGTCAATAAAGTATTCATTACCAAACCCATCAATGGCAGACCATACTTCGTCAAAAGACATTAGATTTTCCGGAGAGAAGATTGAATAAATTACTTGCTCACGTTCAGGATTCTCAGCAATCAGAGAAGCTAACACCATTTTGTGATGACGAATTTCTAATGTGTACTTCACCCATCGATACCAGTTCACCGGGTTGAGCCAGAAATACCATTCATCGTGTTCAAACCAATATTCTTTTTTGAATTGCAATTGATTGATGTAATTAAGTGAAGCTACCGCCATATTGTATTGCTCTTGTCCCCACGTGGTGCCAATGTGCAATTCCTGAAAACGTGCGGCTTTATTAGTTCGCTCCTGACTTTCAGCTGTAAGCCCTTCGTAATGTTGCGCACGCGCCAAGCCAATGCAATGCCAGCCATAGCCGGGTGTGCTTCCTTGCGATTGCAACACATTATTTAAAATAGAATCAGCAACTTGTGGTTGACCTCGGTACGTTGCCAAGGTGCCTCTCATGTAGTAATACTCTTTGGTCGTTTTTTCAGGATTGCTTTCACGATCTTCCGCCTCGCGAAAGAAAAGATCAGCTTCTTCAAATTCTCCCATCGCTAATTTGAATTCCGCATAGTTGTTGCTGGAATAGGCCTGATTCTGAATCAGCATATCGTAGTAGTAATTAGCTGAATCAATATCGAGCAAATAATCATGGATCATGGCTTTGTAGTGATACGTGCTCAGGTATTGACGATTCAAAACGTTAGGATCGTACAAACCATTGTTCACTGCAAAGTCGTTTTGAATTTTTAGAAGAGCAGAATCTAAATACTTATTTGCGGCAATCACATTTTCCTTCACCGAGTTTTTTAAAAATGGAAATTGCTTGGAAGTATACACACGGTTGCGATGAAAGATCCACGCCATAGTATTGTATGAATCCGAGTAGATTTCCATCTGAAAGTTTCGATCACGAATGTGCTTCAATACTTCCATGGCCTTGTCTTGCTGTTCTACATTTTGGTAGCACCGACTCAGAAAATAAGTGATCAATCCATAATCACGGTGATAGCGATAGTTAGTAACATATACAGAATAATTATTGGTACGAATGCGCAATAATGGATCAAAGTCATATTCAATTTTGTCCAATGCCTTCTTCAATGGTTCAATAGCTTTTTTAAAACCAAGTTCATCATTGGCTCTTTCAAATAAGTAAGCACCTTCCAATAAATAGCCCACATAATACGTGCTATCCTTGCGGATCAAGCCTCTCGCTTTCTCATAGTTTTTCTCTTCAGAAGATGGTTCATCACGCTCTTTATCGATTTGAGCACGAATGGCGTTTTGAGAAAAACTCTCAATCACTATTAAAGTGAAGACAAGTAAGAACAGCGAATATCTAAGCGATCTTTGCATTTATCTTTTTTTAGATGATTTTCTTTTTAGCCAAATTTTAGGACTTCTACTCGTGTAAGAGGGTTGAAAACTCTAAGATGATTTCAATAATTTTAAAGCTAATTTCCACGGTATCATTCTTTCTGAATTTTGCTTAGATTTTTTTATTCGATCAAGAATGATTTTTTTCTTGGGATATATTCATCTACTGGCTGTATTAGAGAATACCTGACTTATCATAGTCTTTATGCCTACCTTTTTTTTAAGATAGCCTCGGGGAAACCATTTTTCTCTAAAAAGGCTTTTGATTCTTTCGCCTTTTTTACAAAGAAAGGGGCGTTACCGTAATCTTTTCCTTTTGTATTTGAAAGTGCTTTTGATTTCGCAGCTTTCTTAGTTTTAATTTGTGTAGCCATAATGTTGTATAAACTTATTTAATTATTTACGCTTTGCCAAAAAGGCCTCATAACTCTTGTTTTTTTGATAAACTTCCCATTGGCCTTCAAAGTGCCCATAAATGAGAACGTGGGATTTAATTTTGTCCCAATTAGAAGATATTCCAATTTGATACAACCTAGTTCTGGATGGCGTATTCCCTTTAACGAAAATTAGCGCATCTTGAAATTGTTGAAGGAAATCTAAAACTGTCAAAGCTACGGTAGCCAGTATTAATTCGGTGTCTTGATTATCGGAAATGGACAGATCATTAATGTTTCCAGTCTCCTCATCAACATCTGCTAATCCAAGACTGAAGTAAGTGGTGCCATTCGCGTTTTGTGGACTAAACCGTACAAGCTTCTTGACCTTTCCATTGCGACCCTTACTATAAAACTCAAACTCTAACGAGTTTTTACTTGATACAAAAGGGTAATGCGTTATTGCCATTTACTTTTTACCACTAATTCCCAGCTTAGCTAAACCATTTACAACTTTGTCTACAATTTGTGCAAGTGCAGTTTGTGATGCTTCGCGGTTTCTGAAAATGAGGCGATGGTGCAACACCGGTTGTGCCAAGGCACGCAAGTCATCTTCGATTACATAATCACGCTGATTAACAAGTGCCCATGCCTTCAAGCATTTAATGAACGTAATTCCTCCACGCGTAGAGCAGCCCAAAGCGATCTCTGCATGCTGACGCGTGCCCTGTACGATTTTCACAATGCCTTTGATGAGCTCAGGATGGATGTAAACTTCTTCCGCCTCTTTTTGCAATTGAATGATATCCTGATAAGTGAGCACCTGCTTCACCGTATTTTTTCCGTTGTTGATGGCGAGGTAGTTTGAATAAATATCAAACTCTACTTCTTCCGAAACATACCCAAATGAAATCTTCATGCTAAAGCGATCAAGCTGTGCTGCAGGAAGCGGATAAGTCCCATCCATCTCAATCGGGTTTTGTGTGGCGATGGTAAAGAAGAATTGATCTAACTGAAAAGTATGGTCTCCGGATGAAATTTGATTTTCGGCCATACACTCGAGCAAGGCACTTTGCACCTTAGGTGATGCGCGGTTAATCTCATCGGCTAAGAGTACGTGTGTAAACAAAGGGCCTTTCTTAAACACAAAATCTTTTTTGGCTTCATCAAAAATGTAAGAGCCAATCAAGTCCATCGGTAAAAGATCGGGCGTAAATTGAATGCGCTTAAAGGCAACACCACCATTGGCCGTGTGAAAATCGATGGCTCCCTCTGAAATGGATTGTGCCAAAGTTTTGGCCAAAACCGTTTTACCTGCTCCGGGATTGTCTTCCAATAAAATATGCCCTCGGGATAGCAGAGCGGTTACGACATATTTTACTTCTTGCGGCTTTCCTCGAATGATCGTTTCAATGTTGGCAGTTAGACTTTTTAGTTTAGATGCAGAGTTGCTCATAAGGATGAATTTTCAGAATTGATTTCAGGTTGTTGAAAATAGCGCAGGGCGCGGAATATATTAAAGTAATTGATAGCTGCACGGAAGATACCGATCGACTTGCGAATCGAATGACCAACAGATAATTGGAAACTGCGAACAATTGTGTCATCGCCTTCGCGCAAAGTTCCGTTGGAATATTTCAATCGCAAATACATGCGCATAAATTCTTCGAAGCCCGCTTGAGTAGCCGGATCAATTTTGCGTTGTGCATATTCCAGTGGCGTTTCTGTTTCTCTTTCAAACCCGGCCATGTGGAAACGATACAATGCGGCACGATAGATCTGATCTGCCTTGCTGCCAGTGCCAGAAGCAAAAGCAATTCGCGCTAAGCGATAGAGTAAATACAAAATAGGAAGTAGAATAATCAGTATGAATAGGACACCTAATCCCTTCGCGGCAAGCCAGGCAATTTCCTGCCACGTCATTTTTTTCTCTTGCGCGGCTGTTGGCTTCTTGCCTGCATTCTCTTTTTTCTTCTCTACTTCTTTTTTGTGAATGTGAATTTCATCCGCGATGATAGGAGTGGGGAAGGAGCGAATTTGTTCTTCAATAGCTACACCAGCCCGTGGTGCCGGAATTTTTTTGGCTTCATCTTTATACGACACGATGATAATCGAGTCACCTGGTTGAATGGCTGCGAATGTCGTGTCTCGTTTGTTAATCAACACGCGACACAAGGTAGCGTCAATCGGTTTACTAAAAGTTTGATTCAATACATACGGTGTATTGAAGTGAATCAATTGATTGAAGGAGGCATCTAATTTTTTACCGGCCACATTTACCGTTTCCGCTTTCGCATTGAGTACTAGCCAAGGCTCGGGCGGTGGAAGCGGTGGCGTACCATCAGGCTTCGGTGCACCTTGCTGATCTTCGTTACCAATGGTCATGTCGAAATCCAACCAACCATATCCCGGAAAATAAACTTGCGTCCACGCGTGTGCCTGACTCGCATAAAACCAATACCATCCTTTGTTCTTATCACTTCGATTAATCGTGGCAAAGCCGGTGGTGAACCGAGTGGGCATGCCCAAAGAACGAAGCATAAATAGAGAGGCACCAGCATAATATGTACAA
>JABFSO010000329.1 GCA_013140555.1 Cyclobacteriaceae bacterium
CCTCCCAATGGAGGTCGGCTTGAACAATGGTTATTCTTAAATCCTGCATAGCTGGCTGAAACGGACTGCAAAGAAAACCAATTTAATTTGAAATGAGGCGAATTGGAGATTTGAAAAATTTATAATTCCAAAGAAGGTGATTACGCAATCGCTTGTGTCAAAAAATCATTGAGGGGCTTGAGCGTCTTGCAGATGGCGGCCACTTTTTTTGGAAATTTCTTATCGGCCACTTCCTTGTCGGGGAAGTAGTGCGAAACGATAAAACTCCTGTGTTTCAGCCAATCAATGTGGGGATGATCTTTCGGGTATCCTTTAGGAGCTGTTTTCAAGCTATCAAAATCATCGAGTCCTGCCGGAAATGTCTTTTTAAAATTCTTGTCGGATAAGATTTTGCCAAAAACAGCGGAATTGTAATCTACCTCTTGCCGGATTTTAGCCAGATTTTCGGGATCAGGCATATAAAGACCTCCTGCGATAAAGCTTTGATTGTTTGGTTGAAGGTGGATGTAATAGCCGGGCTCCTGCTCCATTTTGCCTTTGGGCGAAAAGCCGGCTCCCATATTAATTTTATAAGGGCTCTTGTCTTTGCTAAATCGCACATCGCGATAGATACGAAAGGCCTGTTTTCGTGGATTGATAGCCGCTAATCCTTCATCAAAGGTGATTAGCTCACGGTGAAATTCTTCCAAAAAATCTTCGAATTGCCCTTTGACTACTAGGTATTTTGGTTTGTTTTTCTCAAACCAATCTCGGTTGTTGTTTTTAGCGAGCGATTTTAAAAAGGCGAGCGCATTTGCTAATTCCATCTGAAAAGAACCTCTAATCGTTTACTGACATACTGCTATACCTGCTCTTCCGTTGGCAAGAGTAGTGCCGTTGGCTCCAATGTTTCCAGCTGCCAGAATTACGGAATAACTCGGTCCGGACTGAGCCAAGTGTACCTTTACACATGCGGCCATGGCAAGCAATTCTTTATAAGATACCTGCGTTTCATTGGCCAGTGTTGTTACAATTGTTTCGCTTTTACCGCTTGAGGCAGTAACCGGAGAAAGAAGTAAAGCTATTTCTGCGTCTGGTGTGGAAATATTCCCCAAATGAAGGTGAACCGGGAACTTGGTGTCTCCTGTAGTGCCGCTCAAATCAATCAATACCGAGGTAGTACCATTCTTTCGTTCCTTAAAAGTGACTGTGCCACTCACATTATATGCCGATCCGGCCGATAATGAATAAACTGCCTGATTACCGGTAAAATCTGAAACCAATTCACTTTTTTGGCAAGCCGCTAAGCCAGTCAACAATGCCAACATCCACACATATTTCATATCTCGAAACTTTTAAATCTCTATATCAACCAACCAATTTACACATTTTTTATTGCGCATGCCAACTACCAAAATTTACTACACTACCTCCACACATTTTTCCAGCCCCATTCCGCGCGAAGCTTTAATTAAAATAGTGGCATTTTGAATCGGGTTTTTCTGCAAAAATGCCATTAACAAGTCACGGGTTTCAAAATAGAGTGCCTGCGGCATTGCTTGTGCAGCTGATTTCATCAGTGTGCCACAAAGATACACCTTCGCAAATTGCTTCGAACTTAGCAGCTCGCCCATCTGGCGGTGCTCTTTTTCAGCTTCCTCCTCTAACTCAAACATATCACCTACAATTGCCACCTTGTTTTCAGCTTTCATGCCAGCCAGATTTTCAATGGCTGCCGTCATCGAGCTGGGGTTCGCATTATAGGCATCGAGAATAATGGTATTCGTGCCTTTGCTAATTACCTGCGAACGCATGTTGCCAGCGACATATTCCGCGATTCCTTCATTGGCTTTAGCTGCCTCCACGCCAAAATATTTGCCAATACAAAGTGCGGTGGCAATATTTTCAAAATTGTAGGCGCCAATCATCTGTGTTTTGATGATCGCACCTTCTTCTGTTTTAACTACCAAAAACGGATCAGCCTCCAGCAATTCACAAGAATAGTAATCGCCCTTGGCGGGATACATCACCGGATTACTAAAGCGCTTGGCCATGTTCGACAAAATCGGGTTTTGAGAATTGATGAACACAGTTCCTTCCTTTTGAATAAGATGCTGATACAACTCCGACTTTCCTCGAATGATATTTTCAAATCCTCCAAAGGTACCAATGTGAGCTTTGCCGATATTCGTAATGAATCCATGGGTGGGCAGAGCAACGGAGCTAAGCAAGGCAATCTCGCCTACATGGTTAGCACCCATTTCAACAATCGCCAATTCAATTGATGAATCGATCGCGAGAATGGTCAAGGGCACTCCAATGTGGTTATTCAAATTGCCTTTGGTGGCAAACGTTTTAAACTTCTTACGCAACACCGCATTCAACAACTCTTTGCTGGTGGTTTTTCCGTTCGATCCTGTAAGGCCAACAATTGGAATGTTTAATTGTGTGCGATGAAACCGCGCCAAATCTTGCAAGGCCATCAAGGTATCTTTTACTACAATGATTCGCTGATCCGTGGCGTAAGTCTGGTCATCAACCACGGCATAACTGGCACCTTTTTTCAACGCCTCTTCCGCGAAAGCGTTGGCATTAAATGTAGGTCCTTTTAGTGCAAAGAAGATTGCATTTGATTCAATCTGACGTGTATCGGTAGATACTTTGCGCGATTCGAGGTATAATTGATAAAGTGCAGGTATATCCATGTTGCGAATTGTGCGTCAAAGCTAAAAAATCAAATTATCTTGTGGCAAAATAACTAGTCGATTCAAATAATCGTTGTAGTTAAAATGGCCATGTCTACCAAAAATATCCTTCTGGGGTTTCTATTGTTAAGCTTTCTGGTGTCGAATGCCCAATTTTCGTATACACTTGATCAAAGTATACCTGTAGAAATCAATGGCAAAGAATTAGCCATGCCGTGGGCGGGAGGCATCAATGCTTCGCAAGTAAATACGATGGATCTGAATGACGATGGCAAGCAAGATCTGGTACTTTTTGATCGCACAGCGAATAAGCTCATCACTTTTCTCAATCAAGATAATCAATACAAATATGCACCCGATTATGAATCGCTTTTTCCCAATACCATAACTCAATGGGTATTGCTGCGCGATCTTAATTGCGATGGCAAGAAAGATCTTTTCACCAGCGATCCGTTTGGAATTATTGCTTACATCAACACCACGAAAGCTGGCGCGAAGTTATCCTGGAGACCTTATAATCCAGACGCGCAAAATTATCCGAAGCCCATCCTCTCAAAAGGGTTTACAATTCCTGTCAATGTAAAAATCAATTCAGATGATATTCCTGCCATTGATGATTTAGACGGTGACGGTGATCTGGATATGTTGAATTTCTATTTCATCGGTCCGGGCACGGTTGAGTGGCATCAGAATCTGGCTGTGGAAAATTCCGGCAAGTGCGATTCGCTGGTGTTGCAGCGGCAATCTCAAAAATGGGGCGGCTTCACCGAATGCGCTTGCGGCATCGTATCATTTCAAGGCGGAAAAACATGCGATCAACTCATCAACGGACGCGCGCAGCATAACGTAGGCAAGAGTTTGCTGGCAGTTGATTTAAATAATGACGGAGACAAAGAATTGTTTTTTTCAGAGCAAACATGTTCCGGATTATTTTTACTTACCAACGAAGGCACGCCTACCGATGCGTTGATGACACAACTTACTCCCTTTCCGGCTGGTTCTCCAATCAACTTACTTACTTATCCGGTAGCTTATGCTGAAGATGTGGATTTTGACGGAGTGAAAGACTTATTGGTGTCGCCCAATATTTCGGTTCGCGAATATTTCGGAACCAATTTTCAACAATCAGTACTACAATTTAAAAATACAGGAACCGCTCAGTTGCCTCAGTTCACTTTTGTGAAATCTAATTTTCTGCAAGCCGATATGATTGATGTAGGCGATGGAGCCGTGCCCGCATTTTTTGATTACGATGGTGATGGCGATCAAGATTTGTTTGTGAGCAATTACATTAAGACAAATGGCGCATCACAGGTATCTCAATTTGAAAACGTGGGATCGGCAACAGCTCCTTCTTTCAAACTCGTAACAGAAGATTTTTTTACACTTTCCATTCTGAATGTGATCAATATCAAAATTCAGTTTGTGGATATGAATAAAGATGGCACCATGGATTTTGTGTTTTCTTATACGGATAGACGTACACGAAAAACAGAGCTTGCGTATTTGGCTAATTCGAGCGCAGAAAAACTGTCGATCAAAGATGGTACTGTAAAGTCGATCGATTTTTCATTGGCCGAGTCAAACAATTGGTATGTGGTAGATATAAATCAAGATGGATTGAATGATATTTTACTTGGAAATGATTTGGGAGGAGTAGAATATTGGAAGAATAGTGGCACCGGTTTATTTGAATTAGTAACCGATAGCTATTTAGGAATAGGTGCCAGCACCGAGCGACAAAATGTAACACTGACAGTGGCCGATCTATTGGCCGATGGGCAAGCCGATTTGCTTCTGGCCAACCAAAGTGGCAAACTTTTTATCTATGAAAATTTTAGAAAGCAAAGTACAGCTCCGGCACCCATCACTTCGGTATTTTACAATTCCTTATTGCAGAAATTAGAAAGTAGAAATCTTGGCGGGTACGCCTGGCTGGCGGTTGCTTCCATCTTCAACACACGCGAACCAAGCATCATAGTAGGCACCACTTTAGGCGGATTGCAAATTCTTCGGTTTGAAGATGCGGCAGAGCTACCGGATGAACCACAGATTTCTATCTACCCCAATCCAATTGTGCGATTGGACGAAAAGCCGATCTACATTCGTGCTGATCGAAGTGTCTCTGTGCAGTTTTATTCTCCACTGGGTCAAAAAATCTCTGAAAATTATTTTGTTCCGGCCAATGAAGATTATCCTATCAATGTAAGCGCTTTATCTGCCGGAGTGTATATTGCGCAGTTTTCGTGGCGAGGAAGAATATTCTCAAAGCGATTTATTGTTCAATAAAATTTTACTTCATGCAGCCGATTGCATTTGTGTTTGACATGGATGGTGTGATCATCCACAGTAATCCATACCATAAAATTGCCTTACATCAGTTTTGTGAAAAATATGGCTACCACCTGACAGAAGATGAACTGCGGAACAAAATTTACGGCCGCACCAACAAACAATGGATTACTAACTTGCTTGAGCGATAATTAGGCGCTGAAGAACTGGATCGATTTGCCGAAGAAAAAGAAAGATTATTTCGCGATTTAATTGCGAAAGACATCAAAGCACTGGATGGCTTGAAAGATTTTTTAGATCAGATGAACGCACAAAAAATTGATCGCGCTATTGTTACTTCGGCTCCACGCAG
>JABFSO010000394.1 GCA_013140555.1 Cyclobacteriaceae bacterium
AAATACCATTGCGGCAATCAGCCAGTTTGGCGGCAAAGGATTTTATTCTTGCCTGGTAGCCAAAGATGAACTGGGCAAGCTTTTTTGGAAGATTTGAAAAGCAATCAAGTAGAAACCAAGCTTAGTTACGAAAACCTTCCGCAAGATCATACGGGCCGTTGTTTGGTAATGACTAGCCCCGATGCCGAAAGAACAATGAACACCTTCTTAGGAGTGAATTCATTTTTCTCACCCGCTTATTTGGATGAAGAAGCAATTAAAAATTCTTCATACATCTACATGGAAGGCTATTTGGTGGCAAGCCCGAAAGGGCTCGAAGCCATGAAAGAAACCAAGCGTATGGCCGAGCGACACAAAGTTTCTACGGCACTCACCTTCTCCGATCCGAGCATGGTAAAGTATTTTTCCAAGCAGATGGAAGAAATTGTAGGCGCCAGTGTCGATTTGCTTTTTTGCAATGAAGAAGAAGCCATGATCTTTACCGGCACCACTGATATTTTAGAAGCACGTGAAAAACTGAAAGGCTTAGCCAAACGATTCGTGATGACGTTAGGTAAAAATGGTGCTTTGGTTTTTGATGGCGACACATTCATTCAAATTGAACCTTACAAAGTTACTGCTGTCGATTCAAATGGCGCAGGCGATATGTTTGCCGGAGCATTTATGTACGCCATCACCCACGGTCACAGTTTTGCAGAAGCGGGTAAATTAGCATCGTTGGCGTCATCCAAAGTAGTCGGCCAATGGGGCCCTAGATTAACAAAAGATGAAATTGAGCAAATATTGAAGCATTTGGTCGGCTAAATATTTTTGCCCCTCGCTTTTTTTTATACTTTGCTATATCAAATAGGATGTCCTCTGAAGATATCTTAATACCAAAACAAAATAATGAAATGGTGGTTAGCACTAGGAGATGATTGTTAATTCCATTCAAATTAATTCTTAAACTAAAAACAAAAACACATGAAAGTGAAAATTCTCTTGTTGTTGCTGATGGTTTCGGCTGTTGGTTTCGCGCAAAACAAAGAAAAGGCAAAGCCCACTGGCGCTGCCCAAAGGAAAGTAACTCCCGAAAAGCAAATAACGGGTTCACTTACCGCACCCGTGAAGGTTACAACTGTTGAAGGAATTACCGAGTACAAACTCTCAAATGGCTTGCGAGTATTGCTTTTTCCTGATCCTTCTAAGCAGACCACCACTGTAAACATTACTTACATGGTTGGTTCCAAGCATGAAAACTATGGCGAAACAGGCATGGCGCACTTACTGGAGCACTTGGTTTTCAAGGGCACACCCAATCACCCGGATATTCCAAAAGAATTAACAGCACACGGTGCTCGCCCGAATGGTACCACCTGGGTAGACAGAACCAACTACTACGAAACCTTCAACGCTACAGAAGAGAATCTAAATTGGGCTATTGATTTGGAAGCCGACCGTATGGTGAACTCTTACATCGCTAAGAAAGATTTGGATAGTGAAATGACGGTAGTGCGCAATGAATTTGAAAGTGGTGAGAATGATCCCTTCAGTATTTTGATGGAACGAGTGATGTCAACTGCATTTTTGTGGCACAACTATGGTAAATCCACGATTGGCTCAAAAGCTGATTTAGAAAATGTGCCAATCGAAAAGCTGCAAGCCTTCTACAAAAAATATTACCAACCCGATAACGCGGTGTTGTTGGTAGCCGGCAAGTTTGATGAAGCAAAAACACTTGACCTGATTGTTAAAAAATTTGGACGTATTCCAAAGCCAGAACGTGAGCTGAACAAAACATATACACTAGACCCTGTTCAGGATGGTGAGCGGTCCGTAGTTTTACGCAGAGTGGGCGATGTACAATATGCGTTGGTTGCATATCATATTCCCGCAGGTTCACATAAAGATTATGCAGCACTCGAAGTTTTGTGTAATATCTTAGGCAACGAGCCTTCTGGAAGATTGTACAAGGCTCTGGTAGATTCAAAAAAAGCCAGCAACACAGGAGCATTTTCTTTTCAGTGGAAAGACCCAGGCTTGTTGATCGCTTACGCAGAAGTATTGAAGACCAATTCACTGGATGATGCAAAGACAGCATTCTTAAAAACATTAGATGACGTAGCCAAGACTCCTCCTAGCAACGAAGAAGTGGAAAGAGCGAAAAACGAAATCATAAAACAAACAGAACTAAGTTTCAACTCCTCAGAGCGTATTGGATTAGAGGTAAGTGAGTTCATCGGCACGGGCGATTGGAGATTGTTGTTTGTTTCACGCGATCGCATCAAAGCCGTTACAGCTGCAGATGTAGCTCGTGTAGCAAGTCTATATATAAAACCAGACAACCGAACAACAGGGATATTCATTCCAACTGAAAATCCTGAACGTGCAGAAATCCCCGCAACACCGGACGTAGATGCCTTAGTAAAAGATTACAAAGGCTCTCAAACAATTGCACAAGGCGAAGTATTTGACCCTTCACCTGCAAATATTGAAATACGCACTGTCCGTTCCGAACTTCCAAATGGAATGAAATTAGCAGCCCTTCCTAAGAAAACAAGAGGGGAGTCAGTAGAAGTGCGCATTACCCTGCGCTTTGGCAGCGAGGCGCTATTGCAAAATAAAGGCACTGCCGGAGAATATGTTTCAAGCATGCTAAACAAGGGAAGCTCTAAACATACACGCCAACAATTAAAAGATGAGCTAGATCGGCTTAAGGCAAATGTTTTTATTGGAGGTGGAGCATCACAAACCGTCATCAATATAACCACCATCAAACCCAATTTGGCCGAAGTAATGAAGGTGGTTGGTGAAATTGTAAAAGACCCAGTATTTCCGGCTGATGAATTTGAGAAACTGAAAAACGAAGATATAGCCAACATCGAATCGCAACGCAGTGAGCCACAAGGAATCGCTCTTAATCGAATTCAACGTCATATTTCACCGTATCCAAGCAGCGATCCTCGGTATGTAAACACTTTCGATGAAGATCTAGCTTCCATCAAAGCGGTTACATTAGATGAAGTGAAAAAATTCTATCAGGATTTTTATGGAGCTAACAACGCTACCATGGCAATCGTAGGTGATTTCGATCCTGCGGAAGTGAAGGCACTCACCACTGAGTTATTTGGCAACTGGAAAAGCGCACAACCTTTTTCACGCTTAGTCACTAAAGTGGCTCCCGTTCAAACAATCAATGAGTTTGTAGAAACACCGGACAAGGCAAATGCATTTTTTGTCGCTGCCTACAATTTCGAATTTAGAGATGATAATCCCGATTACCCCGCCATGGTGATGGCCAACTTCATGCTCGGTGGAGGATTTTTAAATTCAAGATTAGCAACCCGCATTCGTCAAAAAGAGGGTTTGAGCTATGGCGTTGGCTCTCAGTTTTCAACCGGCTCGCTCGATCAGGTGGGCACATTCTTTGCATTTGCGATTTATGCGCCAGAGAATGTGGAGAAATTGGAAATAGCTTATAAAGAAGAAATTCAGAAAGTAGTGACCACCGGCTTCACAGATGAAGAGTTGACAGCCGCTAAGTCAGGCTGGTCACAATCCAGATCAGTGTCTCGCTCACAAGATGGAGGCCTGGCCGGAACCTTAAACAACTACCTCTTTATTAAACGCGATTTGAAATGGGATGAAGAATTTGAGAAAAAAGTGATGGCTTTGACGGTAGACCAAATCAACGCTGCCGCTAAAAAATACCTCAAGTACGAGTCCATGAACATCATCAAAGCTGGCGATTTCGCCAAAGCGAAAGCAAAAGCAGCCGAAAAGAAATAAGTAAAATCAACTTAAAGCCCTCACTTTCAGCATAGAAAGTGAGGGCTTTTCTTTTAACAATACCTTTCTTTCCCCTTAATTTGGCAACTCGTTGTTGCAAAAACCGATATTCTTAAACATCTTTGCAGCCCTTTTAGAAAAAGGTAAACAGATTTTTTATGAAACGCACCTATCAGCCTTCGAAGAAAAAAAGAAAGAATAAGCACGGATTCCGCGAGCGCATGGCATCTGCCAACGGACGCAGAGTGCTTGCAAATCGCAGAAAAAATGGCAGAAAGAAGCTGACCGTTTCTGACGAAGGAACTTCGAAGACTAAATAATTTTAGGTAGTTTTCCCTTCGCACCTGCCTTTTGATTCAAAATCAACGGTCAGAATGTGGCACCATGCAAGAAAAATGGGAAACTTCACCTTCCGTAAAAACGAAAAGCTAACAAGCGAAAAAGCAATAAAGGAACTCTTTGAAAAGGGTTCCTCTTTTTATTTAGACCCCTTCAAAGTCCTCACCTTACCGCAAACCGATCCGGCTGATTCAACCAAAGTGCTGATTTCCGTCCCCGCTCGTAATTTTAAGCGGGCAGTAGATCGTAACAAAATCAAGCGAAGAATCCGCGAAGCCTACCGTTTGAATAAACAACTACTCGTATCCGAACAAAAGTGGCTGATTGCCTATATTTACACAGCTAGAAAAATAGTGCCGTCAGCGGAAATCCATCAAAAATTGATTCAAACGCTCCATCGGCTGCAAAAACAAAAGAATCTGCCATCGTAAAAGCAGAAAAGCATGCAAACAAAAAAGTTGAAACGCATCGGGGTAGTGTTGGCAATTGTCGGAGGAGGTATTCTCTTTGCATTTTCAACACCAGGCGAAAAATATTTTGACATCGCCAAAAGCCTCGACATTTTCGCCACACTCTTCAAAGAAGTCAATACACATTATGTAGACGAAGTCGATCCCAAGAAATTGGTGGAAACCGGTATTGTAGGAATGCTTCAGCAATTAGACCCCTACACCGACTACATCCCTGAAGAAAGCCGCGATGCATTTAGCATCCAAACTACCGGCCAATATGCCGGGGTAGGTGCTTTGATCGGCATCGTCAATAAAAAAACAGTCATTACCAACCCCTATTTGGGCTTTGCAGCTTATCGCGCTGGCCTCAAAGTAGGCGATGAATTAATTTCTGTAGATGGCAAAAATGTGCAAGGCAAACAAAGCTTTGATGTGACCCTTTTACTCAAAGGAAATCCCAACACCGATGTGTCAGTAGAAGTGAAGCGCTATGGGCTAAAAGAAAATCTCAAAGTAAAACTCACCCGCGAAAAAATTAAAATTGCCAACATCGTCTTCCAAGGCATGATCGATACAGATTTAGGCTACATCAAATTAGATGAGTTCACTCCCGGTGCTGGCGATGAAGTAGAGCAGGCGGTCACCAAATTAAAGCAGAGCGGTGCCAAAAAACTGATACTCGATTTGCGCGACAACCCGGGCGGCTCATTATTCGAAGCGATTAACATTGTCAGCGCCTTTCTGCCCAAAGGA
>JABFSO010000305.1 GCA_013140555.1 Cyclobacteriaceae bacterium
GATAGCGCCCCCACCCGTTGAGCCCATTGTTGAAAAACCAATCGAGAAACCAATCGCAAAAAAACCTGCGGGCAAAGCGTTTTACTTTAAACTGGTAAGCGAAAAAGATGGAGCTGAAATTAAATCAGGCGAAGTTCATTTGATGGAATCAACAACAGCTGCTCAATATCAGTCTTTCAAACCGGGAGAAGTGGTTTATTTGCCTGCTCCAAAAAATAAAAGCGGAACTTACACAATTGCTACACAGGTGCCCGGCTACGCCCAAACTACTGCCAATCTTGACTATCAAAACCCAACGGAGACAAAAGGTTCATCGGAAGAATCCATTATTGAAATCGTTGTTCCAAGAGCCAAAAAAGGAGATTACATCGATTTTTCGAACGTGAAGTTTTTTAAAAACAGTTCCATTCTGCAACCGGTATCGCAAGGCGAATTAGATGGTGTAGTTGATTTGTTAAAAGAAAATATCAACTATAAAATTAAAATTCATGGTCATGCAAATGGCACACAAGATCGTGAGAGTTTTACCCGCGGACCTAACTCAAGCTTCTTCGCCACCAATCCATCAGCGGATGTTGATCACAAAAAAATGTCGCCCAAAGATTTATCGCTGGCGCGTGCCGAAACCGTGCGTGACTATCTGGTAAGTCAGGGGATCGACAAAGAGCGCATTAGCGTGAAAGGCGAAGGCGGAAGAATTCCTCTCTACCCCACTGGTGGATCATTAGGTCAACTCAACGATCGTGTTGAAATAGAGTTTGTAAAAAACTAACTCATCATCGCACGAAGTATATCGTGCTGTGTGATAATATGCGGACGCTCCTGATCATCGCGAACCAGTAATGCTTTGTTGGTTCTGTTCAACAAGGATGAAAGCACATCCAATGTACTATCCAGCGCTACTACTTGCATCGGTTTATCCATAATTTCGGCAACAGCCTTATCTCTTAAAGATGGATCTGAAATAATCTTTTCTACCACATTGGCAGTAGTAATACTTCCTACAAACTCTTTTCCCTCAATAACAGGCATTTGATCAACGCCTTCACGGTTCATAATTTGAATGGCTTCTCCGATCGTAGAATTTTTCGTAACGGTGAACAAGCTATCTTTTCCTTTGCGTCCATCAATAATCTGGCGAGCCGTTCCGTAGGTGCGCTCTTCCAAAAAGCCGTGGTCTTTCATCCACATATCATTATACACTTTGCCCAAGTAGCGCGTGCCATGATCAGGCAATAACACCACCATCAAATCATCTTTCTTCAAATTCTCTCGTGCATACTCCAGTGCGCCATGCAGAGCAGATCCACAGCTCCAGCCTCCAAAAATTCCTTCTTCGCGAGAAAGTCTGCGTGCCATGATAGCGCCATCTTTATCAGTCACTTTTATAAATTGATCAATCACATCAAAGTCCACATTCTTTGGCAGAATGTCTTCACCAAATCCTTCTGTCAGGTATGGATAAATTTCGTTGCGATCGAAAATGCCTGTCTCTTTGTATTTTTTAAAAACAGAACCATAGGTGTCGATACCAATGGCTTTGATATGCGGATTTTGTTCCTTCAGATATTTCGAAGTTCCACACATGGATCCACCTGTTCCTACCGTAGCAACGTAGTGTGTAATCTTGCCACCGGTTTGTCGCCATATTTCAGGACCTGTAGTTTCATAGTGCGCTTTGGCATTCGATGGATTATCGTATTGATTTGGATAAATCGAGTTAGGAATTTCTTTATTCAATTTGCGCGCAACCGAATAATAGCTGCGTGGATCTTCAGGCTCTACGTTGGTCGGACACACAATTACTTCCGCACCTACGGCTCTCAAAATATTGATCTTCTCCTGCGATTGTTTATCGGCCATCGTGAAGATACACTTATAGCCTTTGGCTACAGCCGTCAAAGCTAGTCCCATCCCGGTGTTACCAGATGTTCCTTCAATGATCGCGCCTCCGGGTTTTAGCAAACCAGCCTTCTCCGCATCTTCAATCATTTTCAAAGCCATGCGGTCTTTGGTGGAGTTACCCGGATTGAAATATTCTACTTTGGCCACAATGTTGCCCGGAATGCCTTTGTTCAATTTATTCAAACGAACGATGGGCGTGTTGCCGATAGTTTCGATAATAGAGTTGTAGATCATAGTGTAAGAATGTCTGCAAAAGTACGGATTCGCCCTTAAATGCGGTGCCGTGTGAAGGGTAAATAAAAACAGCCCAATGGCCGCAAAATCTAATTCGGGATACTAACTTAGTGAACAAAGGAAATACGTTTAAAATGAATTCTTCTTACAAAAAAGGCACCGATGCTGTGTGGGCCGGAGAAGGCAATGGCAATACGCAAGGTGCAGTTACCACCCCGATCGTCAATGCCGTTACATTTTCATACCACGACTTGGATGAGTGGCAAGCGGTAGCTACCGGCCATCAACCCGGCTACATCTATAGTCGCAACACCAACCCAACAGTAGCTGCGCTCGAAGAAAAAATTCGTGTGCTGGAAGGAGCTGAAGCAGCCACCTCATTCTCCACCGGCATGGCAGCCATCAGCAACAGTTTGTTTACGTTCCTCACATCCGGCAAACGGGTGGTATCATTGAAAGATACATATGGTGGCACGAGTAAACTTTTTCTTGATTTCCTTCCGAATTATGGTGTGCATGTTACGCTTTGCGATACAACCAATCATGAATCCATTGAAGCCGAAGTAGCCAAAGGTTGCGATGTATTGTATTTAGAAACCCCCACCAATCCTACCTTAAAAATTGTTGACATCGCAAGATTATCTGCTGCCGCAAAAAAAGTAGGTGCGATCACCATTGTAGACAACACCTTTGCTACACCCATCAATCAAAATCCGCTTCAGCTTGGCGCAGATTTAGTAGTACACAGCGCGACAAAATTTCTCTGCGGTCACTCGGACGCCATGGGTGGATTGGTCGCAGGAAAGGTAGAACTCGTAAAAAAGATTTTCAATTTCCGTGAAATCAATGGAGCAAGTTTGCAAGCCGATCCCGCTTATATGATTGCGCGAGGCATGAAAACACTCGAACTACGAATCGAGCGACAAAACGCTTCTGCATTACAGATTGCAAAATATTTAAAAAATCATCCTAAAATTAAAGACGTTTTCTATCCCGGCCTCGAAAGTCATATAGGTCATTCCATTGCGAAATCACAAATGCGTGGCTTTGGTGGCATGATGAGTTTTTCCTTGGATGGCGGCTGGGAACATGTAAAAAAGTTTTTGCCTGCATTAAAACTGGTGCACCTCGGTGCGAGTCTCGGATCGGTGAGCACGCTCGCAGGACCGCCACGCACTACCAGCCATGTAGAACTAACGGAAGAACAAAGACGCCAACTCGGCATTCCTGAAAGTCTGGTTCGTTACTCAGTTGGCATTGAAAATGTAGAAGACTTGTTGCAGGACTTAGAAAATGCGTTGAAGAAACTTTAGAAGATCGCTCTCACGCATCAAGTAAAAAACCTACTTCGCTAAATCTTCGGAAGAAATAGAGTAACAATAAAAAAAAAGCCCTCCTTCGCTAAAGCTTCTCAAATGATAGAGTAAACAAAAAAAAGCCCTCCTACGCTAAAGCTTCGGTAGAGATAGAGTAACAATAAAAAAAAGCCCTCCTTCGCTAAAGCTTCGGAGGGCAAGTGGAGCTGCAGGGAATCGAACCCTGGTCCAGAGAAGATGAACGTGTACCTTCTACATGCTTAGTTGACTTTAATTGTCGGAAATAGCAAGGCAGGCAACAGCCTAAACTACTTCTTAGTTACTGTTTTCTCGACAACCTCGCGCAACAACGAAGTGGCCCAGTTCAAGCTGTCGACACCGCTGATCCACACCCGCAGAACAGAGGTATGGGCGATGATGGCCTCTCACTTCTTAAGCGAGACAAGCTAATCTAACAGTACGTCAGATTAAGCAGCCATGGCGTAAGTATTTTCGCCACGTAAATGGTAGGACTATCTTTCAAGGCTCTCATCCCATGAGCCTGCATGCTTACTCACACCCTCACGCATCCTGTCAATACCGGTCAGCCCCAATTCATCCTCCAAAGCTTTAGCGAAGGAGGATTATCAACTCTAAGCTTTAGCGAAGGAGGATCATTAACCCGTAGCTTCAGCGAAGGAGGATTTTTCTTTCTCTCTCTTCAGCGAAAGAGGATTCATCCTCCGTAGCTTTAGCGCAGGAGGATCATCTACTCCGAAGCTTTAGCAAAGGAAGAACCAAACCACTTTCAGATTTTTTTGGGCGGCAGCACTTCGACACTTAAGGTTGTGCTTACAACAAAATTCAAAGAACTAAATTCACTACCTACACAAAGGTACAGCAAAAAAAGTTCAGTTGTTCCAACATAAAAAAAGGCTCTATTTCTTCACTTGCAATTTCTGCCCTTTGCCAGAAACCGCTCCAACATTAAAAAAACCAATTGCCTGTTTACCATTCACATCTACATTAACAATGTTAGTTGGCACATTAGCAATCGGTCTTGCAAACAACTCACTAAATCCACCCGGCCGATTCGTCTGAATACTTACTTGCTGCAAATACGTAAAAGCTTCAGGCGTAATTGCATTAATCTCAACATACACCGAATCTCCGGGCACATAAGGTGTTACAGCCTTATCATTCGCATCCGTATCATTTGGATTAATTCGACCACGAATGGGCGGAATAAATGTGATTCCATCAAAACTTCCACCGGCAGAAAAACCAGCATCATACGCCACATTTATATCGGCAGGCTTATTCAGCAACGCTTTATTTTTATACGCACGAATCCAATATGCATCACCTTTACCTGGAAAATCATTCGCAAAAAACTGTGCACGGTAAAAATCAGGATTGATCTGATCCGGTTCGTTTTTCTTTAGCGTGATACTGTCCACAACAGGCGCGCGCCCCATTTTCGATGTTGCCTTGTAAGTCTGTCCTTCTGCTACAATTGACAATTCATACGTATTGCCAATTGTGCCAAAGGTTTCATTTGCAACAGGCGTCCACACATATTTACCAGGCGCATTGACATCCTCATTAAATGTAAAAACAGTTCCGTTGTTATCCGTTACTTTCACCACAGCCGCACTCACAGCCGGAGGAGTTGAACTATCAAAATAATTTTGAGTTTTCGTAAGTACAATCACTTGATTGCCCGGTTTATTAGTCACCCAAGCATCTACAACTAAAACAGGCTCTGCCGCTTGCAACTCCGGGTTAATGGTTGTTTCACAACTTGTTAATGCAAGCGCAATTAAAATCAAACCAATAAACCCTGCTTTCACC
>JABFSO010000269.1 GCA_013140555.1 Cyclobacteriaceae bacterium
CCACACCATTCACGGATGCCAACTCTTCTTTGTTGGTCGGGTAGGTAGTAGCCATTTCTTCCAAAGATGGATCCTGGAAAATAACATACGGTGGCAAGTCTTTCTCTTTGGCCATCTTCTTGCGAAGAGCTTTCAGCATCTCAAAGAGTTTTACATCATACGACTTGGAGTTAACCACCACGCGCTCGGATGACTCTTCGTCTTCTACATCGGTGGTGAAGTCATGATCGCGGGCCAATTCAACCGGGTGTGGTTTTTTGAGAAAGCTTTTGCCCTTCTCCGAAATTTTCAACACTCCGATGTTTTCAATATCTTTTTCCAGGTATTGATAGATCAGTGTTTGACGAATCACTGCTTTCCAGAAATCAGCATCTTCGGTATCTCCTTTGCCATACACGGGCAAATCGAAGTGCGCATAACTTTTTACGTATTCGTCTTCCACCCCACGAATCACATTCACCAAATGAGCCAATCCAAAACGCTCATCCGTCTGTTGCACGGATTCAATCGCGATTTTCACAAATTCAGATCCTTCAAAGCGCTCGCGCGGATTCATGCAATTATCGCATGAGCCACAATTATTCTCCTTATATTCTTCACCAAAATAGTGGAGTAGCTGCTTACGCCTACACACGGGTGACTCCGCGTAAAATTCCATTTCCTGTAAAAGGATACGAGCGTTTTCACGCTCTTGCACAGATTTATCTTTGTTGAATTTCTCCAGCTTATTTAAATCGTTGTGGCTGTAAAACATCAGACACACACCTTCCAGTCCATCTCTTCCTGCACGGCCAGTTTCCTGATAGTATCCTTCCAACGATTTGGGCACATCGTAGTGAACTACAAAGCGTACATCGGGTTTATCGATGCCCATACCAAATGCGATGGTGGCGGTAATGATATCGACTTCTTCATTCAAAAAGTCGTCTTGGTTTTTCATGCGTACATCTGGATCTAAACCGGCATGATACGGTGCTGCTTTAAACCCATTGACATTCAAAAGTTGTGCAATCTCTTCTACTTTTTTGCGACTGAGGCAATAGATAATTCCTGACTTACCTTTGTGCTCTTTCAGAAAGCGAATGAGTTGTTTCTTCGTTTCCTTTTTTGGGCGCACTTCATAATACAGATTTTTGCGATTGAAGGAAGACATAAAAACGTCTGCTTCTTCCATCTGCAAATTTTTCTGAATATCTAGTTGCACTTTGGGTGTAGCTGTGGCGGTAAGTGCAATCACCGGCTTGTCGCCTAATTGGGCGATCATGGTTTTTATCTTGCGATATTCTGGGCGGAAGTCGTGCCCCCACTCAGAGATACAGTGCGCTTCATCAATGGCGACAAAAGATACATTCACTTTTTGTAAAAACTCGATGTTCTCTTCTTTGTTAAGAGATTCGGGTGCTACGTAAAGAAGCTTGACCAATCCAGTTACGCAATCTTTCTTAAGCTTCGTGATTTCGCCTTTGCTAAGAGTCGAATTTAAAAACCGTGCATTTACGCCATAAGCGTTCATTTGATCTACCTGATTCTTCATCAGCGCGATCAGCGGAGATATCACGATGGCTAGGCCATCTTTAATCATGGCGGGCAATTGATAGCAAAGAGACTTGCCTGCGCCCGTGGGCATAATAACGAACGTATTCCTTCCGCTGAGTATGTTTTTAATAACTACCTCTTGATTACCTCTAAAGTTGCTATAACCAAATATTTCCTTGAGTTTTGCCCTTACCTCATCTTTCTCTTCTGCCACAATCATATTCCTAAATAAAAAATTTTGCTAAACTATATTAATGTTGTTTTACCTTTACCAATAGAAATTGAAGATAATAAAAAAAAACCGACAAAAAGCAAAGCGTGTACCTTTAATTGACTGATTGATAGTTTGCAGACAAACGCAGAAAGCGAAGATTAAGTGAAGGCAAAAACAAACTAATTTTCAATGTGTAGGTTTAAACGGTTATAAATCGGTTGCGGTGGTAAAAATAATTGTTGGCGAAAGTGTGTGTTGGTTAATTTCGTAAAATGAAAGAAAGACAATTGTAGTCAGTTATTAAAACTGAGCTTTAAACATAATTCGAGTTAAATGAACAAAGATTTGTACGTAGTGTTGATGGCCGGAGGTATAGGCACTCGTTTTTGGCCATATAGTCGCAATTCAAAACCCAAGCAATTTTTAGATGTAATTGGAGTAGGTAAAACGTTGCTGCAATCAACATACGATCGCTTCGTTGCTATTTGTCCACCTGAAAATATTTTGGTGGTAACACATGAAGAGCACAAGGCGATTACGCAAGAACAATTACCCAACCTGAAGGAAGATCAGATATTAACAGAACCGATGCGGAAAAATACTGCTCCGTGCATTTTATACGCAAGTCTTAAAATTCATCAAAAGAATAAAAATGCTGTGATGATCGTAAGCCCTTCCGATCATTTGATTCTCAATGAATCTGACTTTCATCAAACCATTTTAAAATCAGTTGATCAGGCGAAGAATCAAGACAAGTTAATTACACTGGGCATCAAGCCTACACGGCCTGAGACAGGTTATGGCTACATTCAGTTTATCGATGCGAAAAGTGCATTGAAAAAAGTAAAGACGTTCACTGAGAAACCAGAACTAGCGCTTGCCAATAAATTTTTAGAGAGTGGCGACTTTGTGTGGAATGCCGGAATTTTTATTTGGGGTGTGAATGCCATTTTAGATTCTTTCGCCAAGCACATGCCGGAGATGAATGAAGTGTTTGAAGAACTAACCGATAAAGTGTGGACTGCCGAAGAACGCATCGCTGTGCAAACGGCTTATTCGCAAACCAAAAATATTTCCATTGACTATGGCATCATGGAAAAAGCAGATAATGTGTATGTGATGCTCAGTTCGTTCGCATGGTCTGATTTAGGATCGTGGGGATCGCTCTACGAGTATTCACAAAAAGATGCTATGAACAACGTGATCGATGCGGATGCACTCACCTACGACACGCGCAACTGCATCATCAAAGGAGATCCTGACAAACTGATTGTCACACAAGGTTTAAATGGCTACCTCATTGGCGCTTTTGGTAACGTGACCATCGTATGTGAAAAAGATAAAGAAGACTTGTTCCGCAAATTTGCCAACGACCTGAAGGGCAAATCAAACGGAGCGGACTATTTATAACTTTTTTGACGGATGGCCTCGTAGATAATAATGCCAGCAGCCACTGAAACATTCAGCGACTCTATATTTCCTTTCATCGGAATTTTTACGAGACAATCGGCATCTTTCAAAAGTTGTGGCGAAATGCCATCTTCTTCTGAACCTAAAATAATCGCTAAGGGTGTATTGAAATCCGTCTGATAGATAAGGTCGCTTGCTTTTTCCGTGCATGCCACCACCTGAATACCATTTTCCTTTAATAACTTAATGGTGGCCTTCATATCACGAACACGGCACACAGGCATGTGACTTAATGCGCCCGCAGAGGTTTTCATGGCATCGCCCGTAATGGGGGCATTGCCTTTATCTGAAATGATGATGGCATCCATCTTGGCGCAATCAGCAGTTCGCGCAAGCGCACCAAAATTACGTACATCCGTAACCCGATCTACAATTAAGAAAAACGGCTCGCGTCCTTCCTGATAACATTTATCAATGATATTTTCGAGTGAAGCGTACTGCACGGCAGACAACACACAGATGACACCTTGGTGATTTTTAGACGACAGCCGATCTAACTTCTGTTGTGGAATAAATGAATAAGGTGCTTTATACTCGGTGGCTGTTTTAATAAGCTCTTTAATCAGATCATTGCTGAGGCTGGACTGAATATAAATTTTTTCGATCTCCCGACCTGCTTTGATCGCCTCCATAACGGCACGCGTGCCAAAAATCATTTCCGTTTTTTCCATTCGCTTATTGCCATAATTTAGAAGGGTACACTCCGCTATTGACCAATGCTTTGATCTTGCCGGAAACCTCTTCTTTGTCTTCTTTATACGTCACTCCAAACCAGGTTTTGCCTCCACCTAAAATGTGCACCTTACCCAAATTGCGATTGATGATTTCGTTGGTGAGCAAAGCAATGTAAAACTCAGCCGAAGCATTGGCCTTATTCTTCAACGCAAATTCATGAAACATTTTTTCAGCTACATCAAAAACGCCCGGCTGAAAGCCCCAGCAATTCATAGATACCGGAAAGAGTGGGTCTAATTCGCGATCGCCTGTTTCTTCTTTCGAAATGATCTTGCCGTTTTCAGTTACAATTTTAGTCAGCTCATTCAATTTTTTTAAGTAGCCTTCTGCATCGCGTTCTTCGGCTACGCCTCGAGAAACACTGCCATGTTCTGACAACACATTTTTGAGTGTGTAGCCTACCATCGCATGATGATCGGGTGCGGAGGCATCAAAAAATTTGGCCAGCGACTGAAAGGATTCTAAGCCGTAAAAGTCATCGGCATTGATCACGGCAAAAGGTTCGTTGATCACGTTTTTGCCGCACAACATCGCGTGCGTAGTGCCCCACGGTTTTTTGCGATCTACCGAGCCATAACCGGAAGGAACAAAGCGATCCAGTGATTGCACTTCAAAAAATACTTCCACCTTGCCTTGTAGCTTGGGAAGGAAAATCTCTTCTACGGTAGATTTGATTTCATCGCGAACAATGAAAACTACTTTGGTAAAACCTGCGCGGATGGCATCGAATAACGAATAATCCATAATGGTTTCGCCATTGGGTCCAAACCCGTCTATTTGTTTGATTCCGCCATAGCGGCTACCCATTCCGGCAGCCATCACTAATAAGCTTTTTGGTTTTGTTTCAGCCATAATATTTGCGTTCATGCATCGAAACTAAAAATAATTTGCCAACTTAACTCCAAAAATAAGGCTTTACTTCATACAAATCAGATTATGAGTACAAATAAGAATTATGTTTTGTCGATTACCATTATAGGAGTTTTGTTCTTCATATTTGGTTTTGTTACATGGTTGAATGGTACGTTGATTCCATTTCTGAAACTTGCCTGCGATTTGAAGACCGATGGAGAGGCATTGCTCGTTACCTCTGCCTTTTACATGGCTTATTTTTTTCTCGCGATTCCTTCTTCGTTTATTCTAAATAAAACCGGATTCAAAAATGGAATGGCACTGGGGCTTGCGGTAATGGCTGCCGGAGCCTTTCTGTTTATTCCTGCCGCTATGCAACGTAGCTTCAATCTCTTCCTTACGGGATTGTTCATACAAGTAATGGGTTTGGCTTTATTGCAAACCGCATCAAATCCATACATCTCTGTAATTGGTCCC
>JABFSO010000343.1 GCA_013140555.1 Cyclobacteriaceae bacterium
CTTGGAGATTGAGTTAGTTTATGTTTTGCTGGTAATGCCTCACCTGTTTTCCAACTGGCAAGTATGCGATTCAATTTCAGCGTATCGGGCACATCGCTGGTAGGCGGCACCGCCCAACGATACATAGGTTGCGAGAAAATAATCAACATCAACAATGGCAGCAATATCAAAAAGGCATTGGTTTCGGTTCTGGAAAAACCGACAACTGCTCGCATCAATATTCGAAACTGCTTTATCATCTTACAAACGAAATTTCTTTTATCCCAAAATAATTGATTTGTCCCTTATTGCGCACCGCCAATTTTCCTACAGCATCTACCCCTTCAATGATTCCTTTGAAGATGCGTCCATTGGAAACAAACTGTTGTTCCTCGTTGATCCAGTATAAGCTATTCAAATATTCCTGACGCAAGTCGTTGACATGGCCAGAGCGTAGTTGTAAGTAGCGCCTCTCCACATATTCAATCAGAATGTTCAATTCTGTAGCGAGGTCATACACTTGCCCCGTTTCCAGACTCATAGAGGTGGCACCGGGTGAAGTAAATTGCCGCTGGTTTACATTCAATCCAATACCCACCACGCTTTGCTGAATATTTTCTCCTGCGAGGGTATTCTCAATCAAAATACCGGTAATCTTTTTTGAATTAACCAGCATATCGTTGGGCCATTTGATAAATGGTTGAGTAGGGAGCTTGGTTTTCAGAAAATCAGCCAAGGCTAGCGATACCGCCATCGTTAGGTTAAACTGTGCGCTCGCAGTCAAAAAGTGAGGTTTTAGCAAAAGCGAAAAAGTTAAGTTCTTATCGGGTTCGGCTTCCCACCCGTTCCCTCGTTGCCCTCTTCCCTTTGTTTGGGCCCGGGTAATTACCACAGTGCCTTCGGGTTGTTGGGTCTTTTGAGCCAAGTCAATCAACAAGGTGTTGGTAGAATGACATTCTGGCACAAAAACAACGTTTTTGCCCAAGAAGAGTGTATTGGCAAGGATTTTATACAAGGTATTTTCGTTAGCTTTGTTGCTTGACTTTTTCCTAAAAATCCGAATATAGTTGAATGGCCAAAAAAAAGACGAAAGCAGATTCAGAAAAACTTTGTAAAGCAGTAGTGAGCGGCATGCAAGAGCTTAAAGCACTTGACATTGTGGTGATGGATATGCGTGAAATTAAGAATGCCGTTGCCGATTTCTTTGTGATCTGCTCGGGTAACTCCGACAAGCAGTTAGATGCCATTGCTGGCTCCATCGATAAAGAAGTTTTCAAAAAACTAAAAGAAAATCCTTGGCAAGTGGAAGGCAAAAACAATAAAGAATGGGTCATTCTCGACTATATCTCTGTGGTTGCTCATGTTTTCAAGAAAGATCGCAGGCAATTTTATGGTCTTGAAAAACTGTGGGGCGATGCGCACATCACCGAAATTGAAGATTAAAGAACTTAAATGACATCAGAACGTTATTAATTTGAATTTTTAGACACTTACTAGAATGCCAGAAAACGACAAAAAAATAGTTCCTCCTAAATTACCAAAAACTAATTACCAAACCTGGGTCATCCTTGGGTTAGTAGCATTGGTTCTGATCCTCACCCGCGTATATAACAGTGGCGATTTAGTTCAAATCGAATCGAGCAGTTTTGAAGATATGGTGCAGGCCAACGACATTAAAAAACTCGTGCTTGTACCCGATCAAAAAATAGTTGAAATCACGCTAAAGCCCGAAGCACTTAAAAATGCTAAATACAAACAAGACATTGAGAAAACTTCTACGCCCTTTGGTGTAAATGAAAACGGCCCGCACTTCAAATATCTAGTGCCCAGTGTCGATAAATTTGTAGAGAAATACGATGCACTCACCAAGAATATTGCCCGCGGCCAGAAAGTGGATGTGCGCGTAGAAGATCGTGAGGATTATTCAGGACAAATATTCAGTTGGGGCTTTCTTCTTCTGATGATTTTGGGATTCTGGATGTTGATGCGAAGAATGACCGGTGGCGGTGGCCCTGGAGGTCAAATCTTCAATATTGGAAAATCAAAAGCAGCATTGTTTGATGCCGAAAACAAAGTAAAAATTACGTTTGCCGATGTAGCTGGTTTAGAAGAAGCCAAAGAAGAAGTAAAAGAGATTGTAGACTTCCTGAAAACTCCTCAAAAGTTCACCAAACTGGGCGGTAAAATCCCGAAAGGTGCATTATTGGTGGGCCCTCCAGGAACCGGTAAAACTCTTTTGGCAAAAGCAGTGGCAGGTGAAGCAGGCGTACCATTCTTCTCCTTATCGGGATCTGACTTTGTGGAGATGTTTGTGGGTGTGGGTGCAGCGCGTGTCCGCGATTTGTTTAAACAAGCAAAAGAAAAAGCTCCTTGTATTGTTTTCATCGATGAGATTGATGCCATCGGTCGTTCACGTGGCAGAGGCCAGATGCCCGGCTCGAATGATGAACGTGAAAACACCTTGAACTCGTTGCTGGTAGAAATGGATGGTTTTGCTACCGATAGTGGTGTAATCATTCTGGCTGCCACCAACCGCCCGGATGTATTGGATTCAGCATTGATGCGTCCGGGTCGTTTTGATCGTCAAATCAGTATCGATAAACCGGATATTGCTGGCCGCGAACATATTTTCAAAGTTCACTTAAAGCCGATCAAGCTTTCAAAGAATGTAGATGTCAAAAAATTGGCGGCTCAAACCCCTGGTTTTGCCGGAGCTGAAATTGCCAACGTATGTAACGAAGCTGCGCTGATTGCTGCCCGCAGAGATAAGCAAGAAGTGGACATGCAGGATTTTCAAGATGCCATTGACCGTGTGATTGGTGGATTGGAAAAGAAAACCAAAATCATTTCACCGGAAGAAAAGAAAATTGTGGCTTACCACGAGGCAGGCCATGCTGTAGCCGGCTGGTTTTTAGAACATGCCGATCCGCTCGTAAAAGTTAGTATTGTACCGCGCGGTGTCGCAGCATTGGGCTACGCACAATACTTACCTAAAGAGCAATTCTTATATCAGACCGAACAGCTGACAGACGAAATGTGCATGACCTTTGGTGGTCGTGCTGCTGAAGAAATCATCTTCGACAAAATTTCTACCGGAGCGTTAAGCGATTTGGAACGAATTACCAAGATGGCATACAGCATGGTGACGGTTTATGGGATGAACAAAGCCATTGGTAATATGTCGTTCTACGACAGCAAACAAAATGATTATACGTTCAACAAACCGTATTCAGAAGCTACTTCCGAACGCATTGATCAAGAGGTGAAGAAAATCATAGATCAAGCCTATGAGCGCACCAAACAATTACTGATTGAGCACCGTGAACATTTGGAAATTATCGCTAAGGAATTGTTGGAAAAGGAAATTCTGTTCCAAAGTGATCTGGAGCGGTTGATTGGAAAGCGTCCATTTGCGCACCAAACCACGTACGAGAAGTTTACCAATGCAACAGCAGAAGCAGGTGCTAAACCCGCAGACGCTAGTGCTGGCGATGTGAAGGCAGAAGAGGCGCCTACGGCATAATCAATAAAGCGTATAAATAAAAAGCCATCCCGATAATCTGGATGGCTTTTTCTATTTTTACAGACCTATGAAAATAGCCCTACCCGACCAGCGCAAGATCTACTTTGCCTCCGACTTCCATTTAGGGGTTCCAAATGCAACTTCCAGTCTCGAGCGTGAAAAAAGGTTGATTGCATGGCTGGATCAAATTAAGGATGATGCACATTCCATTTATCTGCTAGGCGATATTTTCGACTTTTGGTTTGAATACAAACACGCCATCCCCAAAGGATTTATTCGATTTCAGGGGAAGCTGGCGGAATTGGCCGATGCAGGAATACCTATCTACTTTTTCACAGGCAACCATGATATGTGGTTGTTTGATTATTTCAAAAACGAATTGGGCATCTCCATCTATCGCGAACCACAAACTGTCCATATCAATCATAAAAAATTTTTGATTGGGCATGGCGATGGATTAGGCCCCGGAGATACTCTCTACAAATTACAAAAGCGCTTTTTTAATAGTCGCGTTTGTCAATGGTTGTTTGCACGAATCCATCCAAATCTAGGTATTGGCATTGCCCAATATTGGAGCCGGCAAAGTCGCATCAGCAACACGAAGAAGGAAGAAAAATTTAACGGTGAGGAAAACGAATTTCTGCTTACTTATTGTAAGGAAACTGAAAAACAATCGCACCACGACTTTTACATTTTTGGCCATCGGCACTTGCCTTTGGATTTAATAGTGGGTCCTTCGAGCAAGTATATCAATCTAGGCGAGTGGGTTCACTTCAACACGTATGCAGAATTTAACGGTGAAACTGTTTTGCTAAAAACATTCCATCATGAAGCGTAAAGTCATTATTCTGATTGTCAGCATAAATTTTTGTTTTTTCCAGTACGGATTTAGTCAGGTGCTTGGCAAGAAAATAAAAGACATTAAGTTCAAGGGAGTTGCTCAAGTGAGCGTGGATCGGTTGGGGAATTTTTTTGTGATCGCTAAAAATGGCACCATCAAAAAATACGACCCACAAGGAAAAGAACTGGCTACACTCAAGCGTGCTCAATCTACCTTACTAGAACCTTGGTTTCATCCGATCATTTTTCTTTACAATCAAAAAAAACAAACCGTCACAAACTACGGGCGCTATTTTGAAAACGCGAGAATTACTCCGCTCGATCCGGCATGGGCCATTGAACCTACGCTGGCATGCCCTACCAACGATAATAAAATCTGGATATACGATGGCAGCGATACCTCGCTAAAAAAAGTAAACCCTCTTACACAGGAAGTAATGAGCGAGTTTTCTATTGACACCACGCAATTCAAAAATAAGCCTCACTTTACACATTTGCGCGAATACCAGAGCATGCTTTTTCTTTTGGACCCAGCAGTCGGCATTTTTATTTATAGCAACATCGGTAAGTCAATCGATCAGATTCAGATACCCGGCTTAAATCACTTCAATTTTTTCGGAGAAGAGTTGTACTACATTCATGATAAGAATATTGTCTTTCATGATTTATTCAGTGAGGAGGAACGAAAAATTGCTGTAGAAGGCGATTTCCAGTTTGTTCTCGTTACAGATGAACGTATCTTACTGATTCATCAAAAAAAAGGCAGCCTCTACGAGTTTAACCCACAGCCTAATGAAAAATAAATTGCTGCTTCAAATTGTCTTACTCATACTACTCTGTGGAAGCTTGCGGGCACAAACCTTTACCTCTTCCAATCTGCCGATCATCGTCATCAATACTAATGGGCAATCTATTCTCGATGATC
>JABFSO010000349.1 GCA_013140555.1 Cyclobacteriaceae bacterium
ACTTAAAGTAACTTCTACTTTAGGTAAGGGGAGTACTTTTCAATTTACGGTTCCGGACTAGAAAACCAGAACGGAGCCTACTTTTGTATTGCTTCTACACTTTTAGTTCAAAATAAAATGTGCTTCCTGTTCCCACCTCGCTAAGCAGTTTTAGTTCAGAATCCATCAATTGGAGCAATTGATTCGAAATGGTAAGACCTAAACCTGTACCGCCAAAACGCTTGGTGGTCGATAGATCGGCTTGGGTAAACGCTTCGAATATTTTTTGGTGTTGAGAAGGTTCAATACCAATACCTGTATCTCTAACGGCAAATAAAATAATTTGAGAATTGTTTCGCTCGTATACTTGCTTAATAATCAATTCGATTTCACCTTTTTCGGTAAACTTAATCGCATTGGTAAGTAGATTTAGTAAAATTTGCTTTAACCGAACTTCATCAACCAATATCTGTTGCGGTAGCAAATCATCTATCGTGTAGAGGAGTTTTAATTTTTTAGCATCCGATTCAAATTGAATAACGGAAATTAGCTCAGCCGCCAGCTCTTGTAAATTCGTTTTCTCTTTGAAAAGCACCATTTTATTCACCACGATTTTCGAAAAGTCGAGAACATCATCGATGATATTTAGCAATGCTTTGGCCGACTGCAGCACAGTAGCGATGTATTTTTCCTGTTGCGCACTCATCTTCGATTTCAGAAGTAAATCTGAAAAACCAATGATTCCGTTGAGGGGTGTTCGCATTTCATGACTTACGTTGGCAAGAAACTCTGACTTAGCAGCATTCGCCTTTTCGGCTGCTTCTTTTGCTTTTTGCGTATCAATCTCAGCCAGTTTGCGAATGGTGATGTCTTTTATAAATCCATTTTGAATAACAACACCATTTTGAGTGATGTCTCGCGATTCAATACGAATAAACTTAATTTCTCCGTTTGCGATAATACGACCTTCCCAAACAAACTTAGTATGGTCAGAAGCATGATTTGTAATGAACGAAATGCGGTCATCGGGATGAATTAATTCAACGAATACATCCGGGCGATTCATGATATCTTGTTGGTCAATACCTGTTATTTCGGTCCAAGAGGGACTTGTATAAACATATTGGTCAACTCCATTTTGTTTTGGGATCAACTTATAAATTCCGATAGGTATGGACTCTACCAAGTTTTCATATTCAGATTGACTCTTCTTCAATTCATCTTCGGCCTTCCGTTGTTTAGTAATATCGCGAGCAATAATAGCTGTCTTGATCAGCTTTGAGAAGTGATAGAAGAAGCTTGCACTCAAACCTACCCAAATGGTTTCTCCTGTTTGGGTGCGAACCGGGAACTCATAATAATCATATTCTGCTTGGCTGGCTATTTTGCTGAAGTAATGCTGAGTGACAGTTTCCAAATAGTCTCGAGAAATGATTTCGTGAAAGAATGAACCTAATACATCATTTTCCTGATAGCCAAGAATCCGTGTAACCGAATGATTAATAAAGTTGATGTTTCCCCGACCATTGAGTTCACAAATAATGTCTGATGCATTTTGAATTAATTCACGGTATTTCTGTTCTTGAATTTGAAGTTCTCCCTGCAGTTTTTGTATTTGTAGTAAGCTGAATTGAGCGCTTTCGTTTTGTTTTGAGATTTCCCTGTTGAGCTTTTTGAGTTCTGCGTTGCTTTGGTCTTTAGCTGTATTAAACTTATTGTTTCGCAGCAATATAAATCCGAACAACAAGAAAAGTACACTACCAAAAATAAGTATGGTGTTTTGTTGTGTTAGCTCGATATTTTGAATGCGGATTTGATCCTCATGATTACGTTTCATCTGATTTAGCAGTGCAATCTCTTGATCTCTTTTTTCTACTTTATAAAGTGCCTCATATTCTGCCAGCTTGTCGGAACCTACCCGATCGTAAATGGCATCATTTAATTCTTGATACTTGAACTGATATTCGTATGCCGACTTATAATCTCCGATGGCCTCGTAGTAGAAACGATAACTTCTGGCATTGTCCCGCTGAATGTAAAACGATTGATCACTTAGCCCTTCCTGTTCCGATTTCTTGAGAAATTGCAACGCTTCTTTGAAATTTTTATCACGAACCATTTGACGTGCGATTAAGCCATACGTCATTGATAAATAGGGTTTGTTGCCAATTTTCTTTTCAATCTCAATGACTTTATGAAGTAGCGCTAGCGCTTCTTTGTTTTTCTCTTGTTCCAGATATAGATCAGCGATATTGTACCAACTAGCAGACATTCCACGCTGATCTGAAATCTCTTCCCGTATGGTGAGCGCCACCTTATATTCCTTTTCTGCTAAATCGTATTCCTCCATCAGCAAATAGGTAAGCCCGCGAATATTGTACGCTTCCGAAACTCCTCTCAAGTCACCAACATGTGTGAACAGCAGTTCTGCTTTTTGAGTGTATTCAATCGCATCGATATATTTTCGTTGAATTTTATTAAGCCATGCTAAGTTATTATAAATGATTGCTGTTTGATGTTTAAATCCGGCCTGCTCACTAAGCTTAAGGGCCTGAAATAAATATTGGGCTGTCAATTCCAGTTGAGATAGTTCCAGGTAAGCTTCTGCGGCTTGTGTAAGAACAGCTACATATTGGTATTGATTGTATTTTTTAGTTAAAGCTACGGCTTCTAAAATGTACTGTAATGAAAGATTGTTTTCGCCTTTGATCAATTTTAGTTTTGATTGGCTGAGTTTACACTCAATCTTATGGTAATAATCAGAGTGAACTTCTGTCAATTTACATAATCGATTGAACGCAGTTGTGGCTTTATCCATCTCAATCATATTGATGTAGATTTGGCCGGAAATCCGTTCGATATCCATTTCAACATAACCATTTTTTACTCCGGGAATAGCACGTGCGCTATCCAAATATTTTAGGGCTACTTTATTCTCAAACCGCAACGCATGCACATCGGCTATATTTTTATAAGCGGCTTTCAAGTACACTTTTCTGTGTTGCTGAAAGGGAAGAATAACTTGGTGATATTTTTGTAAAGCAGAATCATATTCACCTAATTCCTTGTATAAGGTTCCCCACAATAGAGAATTGTAATCGGATAAGTCAATTCCATTGGTAAGAATGATATTTGCTGATTGTTTGAAGTGAAACTTAGCTTTTGCTGTATTTCCAGAGCTAAGCATTCCCAGCCCCATCATGGTGTGAGCCGATTTCATTCCTTTCAAATAGTGATGGTTGGACGCTATTTGCAAAGCGACCGAAGCATATTGAATGGCCAGGCTATCGTCTACATCATAGTAGCCATAGGCTAATTCATTCAGAGCATTTACTTTAGCTTCGGGCGTAACAGATGCATTTAATACTTGTTTTAAGCTATCTAAATTGCCCTGCGCTAAGACTCCAAAATAGGATGTGCAAAGCTGTATAAATAAAACAAATAGGATGGATGCTTGTCTTTTCATTTTAAAACCAGATAAAGCTATTACACTTCAAGGCTCTATTCTTAAATATTAGACGATTGCCCACAGGCGCACGGTGAGACAGGCGTTTAGCTGGCTAAGGGGCTCAATTGATTAGGGGTAGGAGATACTCGTCAGATCCACTATTTCCTTTTCGATTTCGTGTATAAGATGGCTGAGTATTTTTTCTTCGCGCGATTCCATCATTTCCAGTTTTTCTGCCAGCTTGGCCAACTGCGTAAAACAACAACTTAAGGCGAGGCCTTTTAGTTTGTGACCCTCTTCGCTTAAATTGTGATAATCTTTATCCTCAAATGCTTTGTAAATTTCATTCAGGCATTTATTCATACTCTTTTTAGATGCTTCGAGCAATTGCCCGATGATTGCATCATCCGCTTCCAATCGTGATTGAAGTTGCTTCCGATCAAAATGAAGATCTAACGCTTCTGATTCTTTTGTTTGACGTGAAACAGAAATATGCAGCCACTTCTCTATAGCGATGGCGATGGATTCTTGCACAAGCGGCTTACTGATATAGTCATCCATTCCGGCTTCAAAGCATTTTTCTTTATCGCCTTTGGCAATACCTGCTGTCAGAGCAATGATGGGCACACGTTTTTCTTTTTCGAGCATTCGTATTTCCTGGGTTGCTTCGTAGCCATTTTTCTCAGGCATGCGCACGTCCATAAAGATCAGATCTGGATTTTCTTTCTTGTAGTAGTTAATAGCTAGGGCTCCATTTTCAGCTTCTATTATTTTAACACCCGGCATGATATTTTCTAATATGGATTTAGCCAAAAGCAAATTCACTGGATTATCCTCTGCCACTAGAATACGCATGGATGAGAAGGAATGTGGGTCTGTGGAAAGTTTTGCCTTCGTTTCTAGCGCTAGACTTTTCTTCACACGTATTCTGGAGAGTGAATGATACAGTTGCTTGATAGTAGCAGGCTTCACTAATCGTTGACTAATATTTAATTCATCGCATTGTTTATTGATTTGTTCATCATCGGATGAGCTATACATCAGAATGACAGGCTGTGGATATTCGATGTGCATTTTCCGTAATTGCCGAACCGTATCAATACCATTTAATTCGGGCATGTGATAATCCATAACGATCACATCGTAGTGCTGTCCTCCTTCCATCAACTTCAATGCCTCTTTACCACTCTTTGCTTCATCTGATTGAATTTCCTTCAGCGCCAGCATATCCTTCAAAATATGACGATTGTTTTGATTATCATCCACAATTAATACGCGTTGAATCAAATCTATATTTTCCCATTCTATCGCTTTCCCTTGTTCGCTTTTAAAAGCTATTTCAAAACTAAATTTGCTTCCCTGGCCACTTTCGCTTGAAAGTTGTAATTGCGAATTCATCAGCGATAACAAGCGATTGGCGATTGGCAAACCGAGCCCTGTGCCACCAAATTTTTTGGTTGTTGATGTGTCTTCTTGTGTGAAGGCTTCAAATATTTTTTGTTGATTTTGTTTTTGAATCCCAATGCCTGTATCGCGTACACTAAAAATAAATTGTGTTTCGTCTGCATGATGCGCTGCCACCGTTTCAATTTTTAACTCAATCTCACCGTGATTTGTGAACTTGATTGCGTTACCCAGCAGGTTAATCAGAATTTGTTTGAGCCTTACTTCATCGGCCCAGATGAAGCGCGGTACTTTAGGTGAGATATTTAACAAAAATTCAACGCCCTTTTTGTGGGCCTGAAACTTAACCATATCGGCCACTTGTGCCCCGATTTCATATAAATCTGTTTTCGCCAAACTAAGCTCAAGTTTTCCGGCTTCGATCTTTGCAAAATCTAAGATATCATTGATGATATCCAGTAAGGCGTTGGCAGATTGATGAATGGTAGTTACATATTGATGCTGAACGCTCGTCAAACTGGTTTTGCTGAGAAGATCAGTAAACCCGATCACACCATTTAAAGGAGTTCGTATTTCGTGACTCGTATTTGCAAGGAAATCAGACTTGGCGTTGCTGGCTGCTTCTGCCTGCATCTTAGCTTTCATCAATTCCGTTTCAATTTCTTTTCGAGCCGTAATATCAATTGTAACTCCCAATACCGCTGGTTTGTCTAGACCCATAATTTGAATGGGTACCTTGGTGGTTTGAAAGTATTTTTTGGTACCATCAATTAGTTCAACGGCCTCTTCCGGAATGAAAATAGCTTGTCCCGATTCAATGGCGCTTCGGTCATGCTTATGAAATTGTTCTATCAACTCATGCGATTGATACAAATCATAATCGGTGAGTCCGATTATTTGTTGCGGTGAGCGTTGATGGAATTGAGCGAATAACTCGTTGATGAAAAGAAATCGGCCATTATAATCTTTACAAAAAACAAAAGCAGGAACATGATCTAAAATGGCCTGACGCTGCTCGTTGGCAATTCTAATTTTTTCTTCAGCTTGCCTGCGTTCTGTAATATCATATTCAATGCCGTTCCATAGAATACTTCCATCTATTTGCCTTTTTGGTTTTGATTCAAGGTGAATGTATTTTGTTTGATGATTGACGATAATCCGACCTTCCCATGTAAAGGGTATACATTTACGAACGGCATCTTGCATTATTAGAAGAAACTGGATTTTATCTTCTGGGTGAACGCCTCTCATTAGCTTTCCATAGTCGCTCAATATTTCGCTTTCAGTTAATCCATTAATTTCGCAGAAAGCCGGGCTTGCATAAATCACTCTATTTTCTCCAGTGTTAGAACGCAATGCCGAATACACCCCGATCGGAATATTGCCTACCAAATCTTTGTACTTGCTTTCGCTTAGATCTAATTCCTGTTTGCGTAGTACAACCTCTTGTTCCAGATTTTTGTTTCGAACGCGAATGCTTCTGATTCGTAAGAGATAAAGAAGGTATAAGCCTATAAAGAAAAACAGGCCAATCAACGTATTGAACCACCACGTTTTCCAATAGGGCGCCTGAATAATAATTGTTAAAGTAATGCCATCGGGCTCCCAGCTACCTGCTGAATCTGAAGTTTTTATTTTAAGTGTATAAGCCCCAGGAGGAATATTGGTAAAAGCAATCTGATTTTCCTGTCCTATGTAATTCCAATCATCATCATACCCGATTAATTGATATTTGAATTTTACACTGGCCGTTTGCGTAAATCCGAGTCCAGCAATTTTCAATGAGAAATTTCGCTCACTCCAATCCAATGCGATTTCTTTTTTATAAAGCGAGTGATTAATGTCATCGCCACTATGCAACTTTTCAACATGGGTGTTATTAATCATGAAGCTGGTGATGATCGTTTCAGGTGCATGGTTAGGTATTTGAAGTGCTTGAACCGGATCAAAATACGTCAGGCCATTCACACCCCCAAAATACATAGTGCCATTTGATGATTTGAAAAAAGCGCGTGTATTAAACTCATTTCCCTGGAGACCATCATTCTTGGTAAAGTTTCTGATTACTTTTTTCTTGATGGGATCAAAAACACACAACCCCAAATTAGTGCTGAGCCATAAATTTCCTTGTGCATCATCTAATATTCCATACACAACATTGTTGGGAAGCCCATCAGCTTCCGTAAAGTGCTCAAATTGTTTTAAAGTTGAATCGTAAAAACTAAGCCCGCCTCCCCAGCTACCAATCCATTTATTTCCTTTGCGATCTTGAAAGAAACATTTTATTTCTTTCACAGGAAATAAGCGTGAATAATCAGTAGGGCGTACTATAAATTTATTTTGCTTGTCAGCCGAGATAACTGATATTTTGCCCATCAAAACAGCCCAATAGTCTGTACCCATACGATTGATTACCAAACTTCCACTTGTACTGATTATCTCTAGTTTCTTTGTTTGGGGATCATATTCAAAAGTCCCGCAACTGGAGGAAAAGAGAATTGTCTTAAAAGGTGTTTCAACCATGTCAAAAATGTCAGGCGATGGCTCACACAGTAACTTTAGTTCGATCGACTGTATTTGGTTGTTCTGTAAACACTTTAGCCCATCTGTAGTTGCTAGCCATAATCTGTTAGGAGCAGTAGCAAGCAATTGATTAACATGTATTACATTTTTATCCTGATCAATCATCTTATATTCTTTTCTTTCTTGAGAAGTTAAATCAACTTGCTCAAGTCGATCCCAAAAGTTGACCCACACATTTTTATCATTTGCGGTATAAATATTGGTAACGAAATGATTTGTGGGGCCTTCGTAATTGGGGTTTGTTAGGAAATGAAAGATAGAACGATGGGGGTTATATTTATTAAGCCCCAAGCCATTGGTGGAAATCCAAATTACGCCATCTCTTGTTTCATACACATCTGTTAAATTATTAGACGAAAGTCCAGTTGAACTTTTGCTCGAATACTTAACTGTTTGGATCAGTTGATCTTTCTGATCGAAAATGTAAATAGATCTTCGATGAACCCACATGTTGCCATTGTTCATGCGAACCATGCCAAATTCGTTGCTATTGAATTCTTCACTCAATGGAAATCGAAATACGGTTTTAAGTACATTTTCTTTGGGATCATATTTTTGAAGCTGTTCACGATCCTGAAAATAGATGGCATCATCTTTTTTAAAGTAAGCACCTGTTATGGTATTGCTCTTTTCAGTAATCTTGATCCAGTTCAGGGAAGTGCTTGTTTTAAGCCATACCGTATTATTAGCAATGATCCATGTATTGCCATTGGAAGAACGCAGTACACAGGAAACATTCTGATTTTCGAAAAAGGAAAACTCCTTACTTTTAGTGATATGCTTTCGGGTAGGATCTAACTCAACAATACCGTAATTAGTTGAAAGAATGTAGCGCTGTTCAGAAAGCGGTAAGAAATTTCTAATCTTGTAAACCTTGTTCGAGTCAAAATTAATTCGATGGTTGATGAAGTTATCACTAATAGGGTTGTAGTAACTTATCCCATTGGCATAACTCACCCACACATTCTCTTCTTGATCTAAGAATAGATGATCGATGTAATTTTCTGGAATAGACTGGGAGTGTTGGTTATTTCGATAAACTCTGAATGAATGCCCATCATATCGATTGAGTCCATCCAATGTAGCTATCCATAAATAGCCCGATCGATCCTGAATGAGCGAAGTAATCGAAGACTGCGAAAGCCCATCATCTACCGTTAAATGCTCAAAACGGATTTCGGGTTGGCCATAAGACCCGTAAATCGGAATGAGGAATAGAATTACCCAGACGAATCTCATTATTCTATAATTGATGATGGCGATTTGAAGGGGCACAGATAATTAATTACTGGTTTGGGCACGTTGAGCTTTTTCGCTCAATTTTATTGAATTATCGTTGAATGATTTCTTTTTTTAGCCGATTCAGGGTTTTAGCACGGTGAAATACTGTATATGTACTATGAGGAACTTTCGATCTGCGAATTTAGGATGTTTATCCAAATGGCCCTCTTCTTTGGTTAAAGGACAAAAACCATGTGTTCATCGAGCGTTTTATGGCAACCAGCTAATTTTTTATAGTTTGACTATTTGACGGGTTAGATTTACAGCATATCG
This sequence comes from Cyclobacteriaceae bacterium, assembly GCA_013140555.1. Lineage (GTDB taxonomy): Bacteria > Bacteroidota > Bacteroidia > Cytophagales > Cyclobacteriaceae > ELB16-189. The sequence continues at coordinate 8,969 of JABFSO010000349.1, forward strand.
CAAAATGCGATGCTTTAACCGTTACAACCGACTACTAGTTGAGCTCTCTTTACGGATCGATTAAGCGAATTTACCTTAGCTATCAAAGTAAATTGATAGGATGGGATTTAAGCGGAAAAGCGGCAGTCAATCATCTGGCGCTTATCATGATTGTAATTGCCACTGGGTTTACATTAATCCTATTAATAACAGGGGTAGATAAATGGTTTTATGTATGGAGTGCTTTACCCCTATACCTTTCTGTTCTATGGGCAAACAAAAAACAAAAGTTCAAACTCGCTAGCACCTTGCTGCTGTTGGGCTCATTGCTTTTGATTTCATTTTGGAGTTTCACCAATCGAAGAGTAGCTGCCGAAATGGGGTATCTGGCCCTTGCTTGTTCATTGCCAGTATTAGTGCAATCAGTGCGAAGTATGGTATGGTGGTTCTTGGTATGTTTGACGCTCTTCTTACTTTATCGGTATTACGATGCGACTACGCCATTTGTGCCCGATCCATCCATTAATTATATCATCTTGTCAAATAGCATAATAGTTACTTCTATTTGTATCGTTTTTATACAGATTATTTCCTTTCGGGAACTGGCCTTTCACTTTTCAACCACGCTCAAAAACAAGAATACTCAATTGGATAAAGTGATTGAGGGTAAGGAAAAAATGGAAAAGGAGCTTCAGGCTAAAAATGAGGAAATGCAAACGCTGACCGAACAATTGAATTGGATTGTTATTCAAAAAAATTCCGAACTTCAGGTATACCTCGATGCTATTAATGTGAATATCTATTCAGCTATAAGTGATAACAATGGACGATTTGTGAAAGTAAACGACCCATTACTAAATGCGTCCGGCTACCGTTCGGAAGAACTGATCGGAAATCATTTCAGTATTTTGGACTCCGGATTTCATTCACCACTATTTTTAAGCCGACTGGAAAGCACTGTGAAGTCGGGGAACCCTTGGAGGGGTGAATTTAAAAGTCGCGGGAAAGATGGTTCGTACTTCTGGTGCGATCAGGTAATCATACCGATCGGAGGGAAGACCGATACAATTAATTACTTTCTTACACTGGGCCTTCCAATTACAGAGCGGAAGCAAACCGAGGAGACCCGTGATAAAACATTAAGTTTGCTCGAGACCATTGCCTTTCAAACATCACATAAGGTGCGCGGGCCACTGGCACGAATTGAAGGGCTCGTTAATTTAATTCAGCATGACTTGGTTAGTATGGCTGAATTGAAAATGGTGAGCGCTAAGTTAAAAGACAGTTCCATTGAAGTAAATCTGGCTACAAGCGATTTAGTCAACTTCGTAAATGATCATCAAATTTCGATACAATAGAAAAATACGCTTACTTTAAATTCTTATTCCCCCCCCATGGCAGAAAAATTGACTTGTGCAATCATTGAAGACGACCCGGTTTCTATGTCCGTCATTCAAGGTTTGGCAGAAAAGACCGGCTTGTTTCAATCGATATCTTGTTTAGACTCTTCTTCCAAAGCGGTGGGTTGGTTAATCAATAATCCGGTTGATTTAATTTTCTTAGATGTAGAGATGCCCGACCTTACCGGTTTAGAGTTACTCAAATCACTAACGAACAAGCCGGCTATTATAATCATTAGCTCAAATCCGAAGTATGCCGTAGATGCATTTGAATATTCTGTGACAGATTTTCTGTTAAAGCCAGTGAAGGATTATGTTCGATTTCTGACAGCGGTTAATAAAGTGAAGTTCAAAGATAAGGCAGAAGACAAGCGTGCGGAGGAGGAATTGTTCGTAAAAGTCGATTCACTGCTGATGAAGTTAAATTTTGACGACATCGTGTGGGTGGAGGCTTCTGGAGATTACATCAAAATACAAACTGTAGATAAAGTCCAAGTGGTCTATTCTACCCTTAAGAAGATGGAAGAGAAATTGCCATTGCACAAATTTGTAAGGGTTCACCGATCTTTTCTGGTTAATATTTCAAAGATTACAAATATTGATTCATCTAATCTGGAGATCAATAAGAAGATCATACCCATCAGTGGCACTTATAAAGAAGATTTGCTAAAACGAATAAGTGTTCTTTAATTTGATGATAATAACATCCTATCATCATGGCAAAGAAACTAACAAAAGGAGAAAAGAAACTGTTTGGCGTATGCAGCGGCCTGGCTAACTATTTTGAAGTAGACCCTACCATCATTCGTTTGTTATTTGTAGTGGCTGTGTTCGGCTTTGGTACAGGTATTTTATTGTACTTCATTATGGCGGTCATTATGCCGGACAAATAGTGCTTTGAGAAGAATTTTTAGAAATCACAATTTTCTTTTTGGTGATCTCTTAGCCTGCTATATTCATCACATAAATTACTACTAACAAGGCATTCGGTATGCTTCCATACTTGGCATCGTGCCAATAAATGAGAATCAGAGCTTGCGAGAAAGCCACGGTAGCAAGCAAAACGTACCACCATCCACTCAGTTGCAACATCGCCAACACAAAAACGAGTAAGAACAACATCCCAATTCCCAACCAAAAGATTCCGAATGACTTGGATACATGCCGTGTAAATTGTGGAGTAGGCAATAGTTGAAAGGCTTCGCCAAAGCCAATGAAGTGTATCAACCCGTGAATAAGCAGCGTGCTGTACATGATGAAGTTGAGCATAACCTTTCAAAATAGTTAGCTCAAAAGTAGGTGAGTGGCCAAACAAAAATTATGACTTATGTCATGAGATTTTTAATTGTTTGCAATTTCTAGTTCTATACAAATGGCAATATTGTACCTACAGCACACTTTTTCTATTCATTTCCGATTGTGCCAAACTGATTTCGGCAAGAGTTAAATTTAATACTTGGGTAAAATGTTCATAGATGGCTCGCTCGGGGTTGCTCAATACCCAATCCGATTCGGCCAGCAAGCACATCCACGCAATGCACTTTACTTGTTCTTGACGTGACAACTCGCGAAGGCACATCTCGCAATCGTTTATTTGTTCTTGCCGTGTTAAAGCCTGAAATTTTACCAAAGAATCGATATTTAAATTATCGATGATGATGCCTTCTTCTTTTAAAATCCTCTTGCCAGTTTCATATTCATCATCTGTTAAGTCACCATCCGCATAAATCGTTAAATAGTAGATTTTGCACATGGCAATTTGATACGGATTGTATTCATTCATAGGGAATGCATTCAGAATATTAATTGTAAGAAAATAGTTTTCAAGGCTTGATGTTAATCGAGTAGAATAATAGTCTGCCGGCATTCCCGTAATTGCCATCTTTACCGGCAAGCCCGGTTTTGCCGTTGAGCGATATTGACTCAGATTTACCAATACCTCTATAACCTCTCTTTCCTCCGCTGCCGCCAATTCCACGGTAGCCGCCTCGGTTGGATAAGTTAATTAATGAAATCAATTTCATTTTCTCAATTGAACCAATGAAGAGAGCAACCTCTCCGCCATTGCCACCACTACCACCATTGCCACCGTTTCCACCATTGCCGCCATTAGTTTGGCAGTGAAGTGTATTTCTTCCCGCGCTGCTGCCACTACCTCCTTCGCCACCATCGCCACCATTTCCACCATTTAGATTTATGGTTAATGTATCTACCATTATTCCTACTTCGGCAACCAGCGAAAAGTTCCTTCCGTTTTCTCCATTCGCTCCAGGGGTTGCATCGGTTCCGTTGGCCCCGTTTCTGCAAATTCCTTCCGGTGTTTTACCGGCTGCACCATTTTTGCCGTTCACACCATTCTGACCTAATCCGGAAATTTTGCAGTTTTTACCTACACGTAGAATCTTCGTATAGATGTAGTGATTTTCTTTTTTCAAGATTAACTCAGCGTTATCTTCCAACTCTAGCTCATCGAGGAGCAGTGTATCTTGATCAAGTACAAATGGCGCTTGAAAATTTACTTTCAGTTTTGTCACCTTGTTCTGCGAATAGCAAAGATTGAAGAACAAAACAAAAACGCAGACGAGTGTGAGTGTAGTAGTTCTAATTATTTTCATGCTCGAAACTACTGCAATCACATAAGCATAATTTTTATATTAGATGACCGTAAGTTTTGTTTCGTTTGGCAATTGATTTACTTCTGTGAATTGTATTGAATTTACGTTGAAAGCGAAATTCAATTCACTGGCCGAACAAGGAAATTAATTGAGCGAAGAATTGTCATAATCAAACCGTAGTGAAGTAACATGAGTGAGCAAATTATTTCGAACCCTTCTCGTGGGAGCATCATTGAAAGAGGAAGTGAAAATGTAATCTAGATCTGAGCTGAATTATGTTCTCCAGCAAAATGAAAGTGAAATGAAAAGGCGAAGTAGTTGATTACTGATTAACTGCCTTATTGGTTGAATGTTCTTCAATTAATAATTCGCATTCGCTAGACAAAGCAACAATTCGAGATATAGCTTCATCGAGCTGACGCAACGGTGTGCTAATTCTCGTAATTACTTCATTGTTGATAGGATCGAGAGGAGATGAATAATTTAAAATATTTGATAACCCGATAATGGTAGCAACAGGTCCACGAATCTGATGCGAAAACAAACTAGCAATGAGGTCTAGTTTTTTGTTTAATCGCTTCACATCTTCGTTTAGTTTGATTTCTTCCGATATATCAGTAAAAGAAATGATGAAAATGCGAGAAGGTTCTTCGAGCAGAAGCGATTGAACGGTAGCTCGCGCATACACAAACCTGTTTCCTTTTTGAATGAACTTACAAAGCTCGAAGTCAATTTTTTGAAAAGGCTTATTGGCTTGAATCAGAAACGCGTCTATCTGAGAGCTAGCATGACTTTGATGGCAATCTAAAATTGAATGGTAGTCTTGCCCTAATAATTCTTGCTGCGAGTAGCCTAATATACCGTAGGCGCTCTTAGAACTGTAAATAATAATTCCACTTGAATCGATTAAGAAAAATGCGTGGTTTAGTTTATCAATCAAATTCATGGAAAATCTCATTTCGGCCTCTAACTTATTCTGTTTAAAGCACAAGCTTAAATAAAATCGATGAAAGGCTGCCACATCTCTTTGAAACGAAGCATTTATCATGTGAAGCAATTCCATGATTAGAGAGTGTGAGCTGCCTGCCAATTTTCAATTACTGATTAGTATTGCAGTTCGGTAGCTAGAAACTGATGAATGTTGTGGTTTGGTTTTAGTTTCATCTTTTTTCTGAGCCGGTGCCGGGCGGCCTTCACACTTTCGGCAGTAATATTAAGTAGTCCAGCTACTTGCGAGGAGTTCAAGTTGAGTTTAAACAAGGCACAAAACCGAAGATCGGTTTCACTTAGCTCTGGAAATTTGGTGCGAAGCGCAGTGAAGAAGCCGGGGTCTACCTCTTCGAATTGAATTCGGAACAACTCCCATTCGTTGTCCATTTGGAAATTCTGATTAACGGACGACATCATTCCCGAAATCACATCTTTTAGCGAGCTGCTATCGGACTGTAAGTTTCGGATTTTTTTGATCGCAGTTTTGATTTCGTTTAAAGTTTCATTTTTTTGAACCATCGAAAGCGAGTGGCTTACCAATTGCTTTTTCCTCAATTCAATCTCTTCGGTTAATCTATCCAGTTCTGATTTAGTTTCTACTAGTTCGACTTCCATTTTCGTTTTCATCTCTTGTGCCTGATTCAGCTCAAGATTTAGTTGTAGTGTCTTTTTTAAGTTTCGCCTAACTGCCCAGTAATTATATGCAAAGAATGCTCCTACCGAGATTAATCCCATTGCGATAAGCAGGTTTCGCTGATCGCGCTTTTGAAGTTCGAGCCGTTGTATGTTTAGATTGTTGCGCGTGAATGAATCTTGCAGAATGCTCGCCTCAGCCAGCAGTTGTGCGTTTTCTCCCATTCTTCTGTTCAGAGCACGAGTTATGGTATCGTTAGTGGATTTAAGTTTTGTAATTTTTTTCACTATTTGGGAGTAATCGCCTTTCGCTAGTGCCGCTTGTATTGAAATGGTATTGAAAGCCAGACTAGCATGATGATTGACTTCGATTTTTTTATCCTCTATCAATAAATTAACTGAGTCTAAATAGTTGGAGGCATCTTGAACGCGATCAATCGTAAGGCTAGCTTTCGCCAGACTGAGGTATGCACCCACCATTCCACTATAATCTTTAAACTCTTTGCAGTTTCGAATATCCTCTTTAAAAAGAGAGATATAATTACCATATTCCTTCGTAAGAGAAAATTCATTGGCCATGTTGCATTTAATGCAGGTCACCCAAAATCGTGAATAACTTGGAGTGCCTTTCACATATCGAATTGCGCTATTGAAATGGAATCGAGATTTGTCGAATTTATTTTGACTCATGAAAATCAATCCAAGATTGTTATTTAACAGCATAAGTTCGTGATCAGTAAGTTGATAAGCCGTTTTGTTGTTAATCAAATCAAAACATTCATTGATAGCCACATTAAATTGGCTGCAATTGTAAGTTAAATTGACCAATTGCATCTTGATATACTTCATCAACGTGGGAGAGTGGTAATTTTCCAGAATTAGTTCGGCTTTGAATAAGTGCTGCATGGCCAGCGACCAATAGGATTTTTTGTAACATAGGTAGCTACCCCATAAATATTCAATGCAGCCATCCAACAGCGCAAAGGAAGAGTCGATAGAATTCGCTTTCACTAGAAAAGAAGCACGTGAAAAGTGCATTTCTACAATGCTCATGTCGTTGTTTTGAGGAGATGCATATAAAAAGTGCCCCATGATTGTTAAGGGAATGTTCTTTTGCTTTTCGCCAGATGCCACCATGCTGTCGCACAGTTGAATGGCTTGTGCTGGATTGACTTTCCAGAGAGAATCCAATGAGTCGAAGATTTTTAGAGCCAATTCAATGTTGACAGGAGAGTTGTTAACGAACTGCTCTGTTCGTTTTATAATGGATTGACTTTGACTTATGTGCCAAGTAAAAAGGTGAACAAAAAAGAGAAGGTAAATGCGCTTCGAGGGGGATGACATAGACGAGACTAGTAAATTCACCTCGAATATACCTGGAGGTATGTTCAGATTAAAAAAAATAGACGAAGGTTCGATGAACAAGTTTAGCTGTTAGCCTATTTGAATTCATTGTTTAAAAATTCATGAATGTTATGATTGGGCTTAAGCTTCATCTTTTTTCTGAGCCGGTGCCTGGCGGCCTTCACACTTTCGGCAGTAATATTAAGTAGACCAGCTACCTGTGAGGAGTTCAAGTTGAGTTTAAACAAGGCACAAAAGCGCAGATCGGTTTCACTAAGCTCTGGAAATTTGGTGCGAAGCGCAGTGAAGAAGCCGGGGTCTACCTCTTCGAATTGAATTCGGAACAGCTCCCATTCGTTATCCATTTGGAAATTCTGATTAACGGACGACATCATTCCCGAAATCACATCTTTTAGCGAGCTGCTATCCGATTGGAGGTTTCGTATCTTTTTGATGGCCGCTCTGATCTCATTTAAGGTTTCATTCTTTTGAACCATCGAGAGAGAATGACTCACCAGTTGTTTCTTCTTTATTTCGATTTCATCGCTCAACTTATCCAGTTCAGATTTGGTTTCCAGAAGCTCCGCTTCCATTTTTATTTTCAGCTCTTGTGCCTGATTCAATTCATAATTGAGGCGTAGTGTTTTTTTAAGATTTCTCCTCGACAACCAAAAATAGATACTGAAGAAAGCGCCCAAAATAATCAGTACAATAAAAATGGCGAGATTTCTTTGCTCCCGTTTTTGAAATTCTATTTTTTGAAGTTGGATGTTGTTACGTGTAAATTCATCTTGCATGATGCTAGACTTCGCGATGAGTTGCGAGGTCTCTCCCATACGCCTGTTCAATGCCCGAACAACCGTATCATTCATGAGATTCAGTCTCCCAAATTTTTGACTGAGCTGTGAGTAATCTCGGGTAGCCAAGTCAATTTGTATGGCAATAGAATTCATGGCTAATATAGCCTCAGAATGAATTTCAAGTTTTTTCGTATCTGAGATATAATTTATTGAATCTAAATATTGTGATGACTCTTTAAAATGATTAGCTGCTAAATTGGCCCTCGCTAAGTTGAGGTAGCTCCAAAGTATCCCCTCATAATCTCCGATTGACTTACAATTCGAAACATCTTCCTTAAATAAAGGAATATAATTTGCATACTCCTTTTTTAAGCGATACTCTTTAGCAAGATTAGTCTGTATAAGCGTTCTCCAGAAACGAGTATAATTTTCACCTCCTTTTATATGTTGAAAGGCGCTATTGAAATAGAACCTTGCTTTATCAAACATTCCTTGATTGGAATAAGCCAATCCGATTACGTTATACAACAGCATGAGCTCTTTATCAGTCAATTGATAGAGTTTTTTATTGTCAATTAGTTCGAAGCACTCTTTTATAGTAACATTGTATTGACTGCAGTTATACGAAAGGTTGCCAAGTTGTATTTTAACTTTCTTGAGTAAAATGAGGGATGGATGCTTTTCAAGGAGCAATTCAGCTTTGTAAAGATGTTGCAAAGCAATTGCCCAATGCGACTTTTTATATAGAAAGTAGTAACTCCATAAATATTCGATATACCCTTCCAAAAGCTGAGACGTTGAGTCGTTTAATTTCTCTTTTACGAGAAACGATGCCTTTGAAAGATGCTTTTCTACAGTGTTGATATCGTTTACACCAGATACATACAGAAAATGCCCGATAATCGTCAGGTGAATGTTTTTGTCAGATTCGCTCTTGGCCAGTAAGCTATCGCAAAATTTTATGGCGCGTACCGGGTCGCTTTGCCACAACGAATCTACTGCTTGAAATAACTTTAATGTAGGTTCTATTTTGATTACCGAATTATTTACGCATGGACTTACAAGCTTATTTATTGTTTGACTTTCGGCAATTTTTATCGAAAAAAAGTAAACAAAAATTAGAGCGCAAGCACTCTTTGGGGGAAAAGGCATGGACAAGACAACTAAATACACCTCTAATATACCCTATTCTATTGTTTTATACACCCTCACAGTTTGATAGTGGCCTCTGTCTGTGGTTAACATTGTACTTATAAATCTTAACCCCACCCTAATTAACTGAACCATGAACAGAGCCACCGATAGAAAAATTTTGTTCCTAAAAACTTACTCCAACTTTCAACGAATAGAATTTAACGACATTCTTTTAATACAGGCTTTTGGTGACTATGTCAAATTCTGTACGGAAGATAAAGTCTATCTGTCGCACACGCCTATGAGCAGAATTGAAGACATGTTGGCTAGTAGCAATTTCATCCGGGTTCATCGATCTTTTATAGTCAATATCTCAAAAATCAGCCGGGTAACATTGAATAAGATCGAAATCAATAATTACAAAATTCCTGTAAGTAAATCGTACAGACATAATTTGCTTAACCAAATTGTTGTTATTTGATCCCTCACTTGTTCGCAATAATTCTGAAGTCACCTTTTTTCCTTGTTGGTAAGGAACTGGCTTCCATACCAGCAGCAGAATGTCGAGGCCGCCCCGGATAGCCGCCCTCATTTTTTAGGTTGATCTGTTGATCAACCTTCTTTTTTTCGCTATAGCTGCTAATAAAAAATAAATTGCCTCCGGCACCACCTTCGCCCGGAAGGGCGAATAACCCGCCATCACTTCCATTACCACCATTGAGATAAATACTTAAAATCGATTTCGTATCAAAGATGGTTGAAATAAGAGTAAGGCTTTTGCCGTTTTCTCCTCGCACTGCTTGTTGAAGAGATAGAGGAAGTGAATTATCCTTCATGATAATCGCATCCATACCATCGCCTATGATACTACAATTTACTCCTGCTTCAAGCCTGAAAGTTTTTATCAAAGTAGTTTGTGCACCTAAAATAATGGTGGATGAATCGCCCATGATAAAATGATTGACGAACAAGGAATCGGTTGTCAACATGAGAGCCGTTCGTTTCGGAATGAGCAAAGTATCATAATGTAGTGATTGTGATAAAGTAATAATCGGAAGGAGGGCACAAACAAAAACCAAGATATACTTCATCTCATCGGGTTGATTTAATATACAAATTTATTAAAGCAAAGACCGTGTGCCTATTGTTTTCGATGAACGGAAGTAACTACCTCCTAGAATCATGAATGTGATAGTTGAATTAGCGTAATTAAAAGACAGATGAATGGCATAATGATAGATGCAACGAGCGCAATTTTAAAGACAACATCTTGATTTTCAACCGAAGCTTTCTTGCATTGATCTAATTTGTAAAACGGTTTAAGAGATGTGTTTTAACTTTAGAACATATAAAAGAATTAATGAGTAATATGTTCAACATGAGCATCTCTTACGATGCAATTTATATTATACTTGTGAGCCACGCGCTGTTATCTGGCTTGGGGTTGTTTGATCTGGTGCTGGTAAGTAAACGTAAATCAAAAATTGTGTGGAGCATTGTAATTTTGTCCGTTCCATTCTTAGGAGCAATTCTTTACCGCGCAACTATGACTCGCTCGAAAAGGCAAACATTTTTCGATTAAGTCATCGAGAACTTAGATGATTTTTTATTTGCCGACTTCAGCTTCATCTTCCAAACGAAAACCATTACCCTTGTTGAAGATTATGGAGAAGTCATTACGATAGCTTACTAATTTTGAGTCCCTCAGCTTTTGCTTCTAAATAACTAGGCCAACAAGTTTTGTGCGATCACAGCTTTCAAGTCAGATTTTTTGGATGAAGTAACCTCCAAATTTTCCATGATTTTACTTCAAATGGCTGAGGAATTCCCCCTTTCCGCCAATTGTCAATCCTTTGGACGCCCTTTCACTCCGTTTTTGTGATAACTCAAAAATTCAACGGAAGTGCCGTAAAAATGCCATTTTAAGTACTTTTTTGCCTTAAAATGTAAAAAAGTGGAGTAAAGTGGTTGAAAGTGGTTGGAAAATGCTTACGTTTGTTTAGGAGAACTAAGACAACCACTACAGTCTATGACTTTCTTCACCAGCGAATACGAAAGTAAACTTGATGCTAAAGGCAGATTGGTGCTGCCATCTCGGATCAAGGCTCAGCTACCCACCACCAATGGGGAGGCGCAGGAGCTTGTCATCCGCAGAGGCTTCGAGCCATGCTTAATCGTCTATCCGATGGTGGAGTTCAAAAAAGTCTTCTCAAAAATTTCAGGTCTCAGCGAGTTCAACGAAGAGTATCGCAAACTTCAGCGAAACTTTTTGTCGGGGGTCGTGACGGTTGAGTTGGATAACAACGGCCGTTTCCTAATTCCCAAGAACATGCTTACGTACGCGCAGATTGACAAAGATGCGATGCTCGTAGGCACCGGAAGCAAAGTTGAAATTTGGAATCCTTCCATCTATGAGAAGCAAATCATCCAAGACCCTAGTGAATTGTCGAAGCTCGCGGAGAAATTTTTGAACGAGTAACGATGTAGTCTCAGCCTTAAGCCACAAGCTAAAGGATCTAAGCTACAAACCGATTTGATTTTTAAAGTAAACGAAACTTTAAGGTTCGGAATTGGATACGGATTCAAAAATGAAACGAAAGCACGGTAAAGTTCATTGATAAACTCGAAGGAGAGTGAAGTTACATGAAGTATGCAGCTTGAAACTTGCAGCTTTAAAACTATAGAAATGGTGTACCACAGGCCGGTGATGTTAGAAGAGTGTATGGAGGGATTAGCCATTAATCCGGATGGTATCTACGTAGATATCACCTTTGGCGGAGGTGGACATAGCTTGAAGATTTTAGAGCAGTTGCGAAACGGAAGATTGATTGCGTTTGATCAGGACGAAGACGCACGCAAGCAATCTGAAAATATTCAAAGTCGTTCTTTTACATTTTGTCAGACCAATTTCAGGAACATGAAACAATACCTGAAGTTGAATGGAATCACCAAAGTAAATGGCATTCTGGCCGACCTCGGTATTTCATCGCACCAAATCGATTCGGCTGAGCGCGGATTTTCTACCCGCTTCGATGGCCCGCTTGATATGCGAATGGATAAGAAGGGATCGAAAAGTGCCGCACGTATTTTGAATGAATATCCGGAAGCTGGCCTTCATAAAATCTTAGGCATGTATGGCGAAGTGAAGAACGCCAAAACACTGGCCGGGTTGATTGTACAGCAGCGTTCGGTAAAAAAATTTGAGCGCATTCAGGATTTGATCGATTTGCTGAAGCCGATTGCTCCGAGAGGAAAAGAGTTTAAATATTTCGCGCAAGTGTTTCAAGCATTGCGCATTGAAGTAAACGAAGAGATGCAGGCACTGGAAGAATTTTTGAATCAGAGTGGCGAGGTAATGGAGAAAGGCGGAAGGCTGGTGGTGATGAGCTACCACTCGTTGGAGGATCGGTTGGTGAAGAATTACATCAACTCCGGCAAAATGTATGGCGAAGTAGAGAAAGACTTTTATGGAAATAAGATAAGGCCTTTTGAAGCAATCAATCGAAAACCAATTGAAGCTTCAGAGGCAGAAGTAAACGAAAACAACCGCGCACGTAGTGCCAAGTTGCGAATAGCAGAAAAGATATAAAGCATCTCTAAAACTCCAACGCCCTTCTCTTGTAAGGGAAGGGGTTGAGGTGATAAGAAGGAATGTTTTAGAGATGCTTATAAAACAGAGAGAACATGGAAAATAAGTTTAAAATCGAGCCCCCTCAAAAGACAAATGAGGCACGCGTGAAACCGGCAGCCAAGCCGGCCAGCAGCGGCAAGAGCTTATTTTCCGGATTGGAGAAACGCTTGAAACTCGAAAGCTATTTTGAAGAAGGGTTTCCGGTGCAGTACCTGCCGAAAATTCTGTTTGTGGTGTTGCTCAGTTTGATTTACATAAGCAATACGCACTACGCAGAAAAAACTACTCGGCAGATTGATCGGGCACAAAGTGATGTAGAAGATTTGCGAGCTGATTTCACCACGCTGAAATCGGATGTGATGTTTGCCAGCAAACAAAGTGAAGTGGCACGCAGAGTAAAACCATTGGGATTGAAGGAGAGCTTAAACCCTCCATTCAAAGTAATTGTGAAAGAGTAAAAGAAGAATAAATAGAGAAGTAGAAAGAATGAATATCAAGCAGTCCATATTAGTAAGAGTTCGAGTCGCATTTTTGTGCGTAGTCGCTTTTGCTATTTGTGTTGCTGCCAAAATCGGTCACATTCAAGTAGTAGAAGGTCCTCAGTGGGAAAAGGTGAGCGAAAAAATCAACTTTGATTACCGCAAGATAAAAGCTACCCGTGGAAACATTTATTCAGACAACGGTAGCTTGTTAGCCACAAGTTTGCCATTTTATAAAGTAGCTATTGACCCTAGGTTGGCGAAAGATGAAATTTTCAAGAAAGGCGTAGACTCATTGGCAATGTTGCTGTCACGTCATTTTAAAGATCGTTCGGAGAAAGAATACAAAGAGATGCTGAAGGATGCGCGTGCTACTGGAAAGCAATACCTGATCCTCAACCGCAAGCAAATCAACTACCAGGTCAAAAAAGAAATGATGACCTGGCCTATCTTCCGCGAAGGTCGTTATCGGGGTGGCGTCATA
>JABFSO010000455.1 GCA_013140555.1 Cyclobacteriaceae bacterium
ACTGATTTTTATTCCATCTTGTTGAGACAACAAAATCCAAGTTTCAAGCAAGCCTTGCAGCAATCAAAATTGAAAATGATTAAGAGTGGAAAGTATGCAGCACCTTTCTATTGGGCACCGTTTGTGTTGATAGGAGAATAAAAAAACCTGACCCTCGTCAGAGTCAGGTTTTACACAGTTTAACGCTATGGCAAAATAGGTGTTGGCTGTGTTTTAGAGAACCCCAAAGTAGGGAGTTGGGTTTCATTTTTCCTAAACATTTTCAAAAACTTTGTTAAAGATGAAAAAATGGCCTTTTTTGAGCCAAAATGTCAATGCACTAAGGGATGATCGATGACAACTACCGCCAGCGTGGGCTAAGGAATAATCTGGTAAAGAAACTGCGTTTAAAGGGTATTTTAGACGAAAATGTACTCAATGCTATCGGAAAAGTGCCCCGACATGCCTTTTTTGACAACGCTTTACTCAGCCATGCCTACGAGGACAAGGCTTTCCCAATTGGGGAAGGACAGACCATTAGCCAGCCTTACACGGTCGCCTTCCAGTCCGAAAAACTAGAAATAAAGCCTGGGGATAAGGTGTTGGAGATCGGCACTGGGTCAGGATATCAGGCCGCTGTACTTTTAGAATTAGGAGCTAAAGTCTACACGATCGAATTTCAAAAAAAGCTATACGAGCACACCAAAGATTTCCTTCCACAGCTCGGCTATAAGCCATTTTTCTTTTTTGGCGATGGATCGAAAGGGATTCCCGCGAAAGCGCCTTATAACAAAATAATCGTTACGGCAGGCGCACCGATTGTACCGACAGCACTTACCGATCAATTGAGCGAAGGTGGCATTCTGATCATTCCCGTTGGCGACCGAGCGAAACAACAAATGGTACGCATCAAAAAACAGAATGGAAAGTTGCTGAAAGAAACGTATGACGACTTTGCATTCGTGCCGTTGCTGGGTGAACAAGGTTGGAGAAACGCATAGATCAATCAACACATACAATGAAATTTAATCGAATGCCCATCGAAGTTGAATCGCCTGAAGAAATGGGCTACTCGACAATTCAATACAACTTAGCAGAAAGTTCGGTGCGCGATCGAACGATTGGAGAATTGCGCATAGATCTATCGAACGTGTTGATGAATTACGGACATCATCGTGGATTGCCGGAATTACAAGAAGCAATCTGCGAAGGAAGTAACATACTGAAATCAGAAGATGTACTGGTTACAGCCGGTGCGGCACAAGCATTGTATTTGGTCGCCACTACGCTACTCGATCCAGAAGATCACCTGATTGTGGTGCGACCCAATTATGGAACCAACTTAGAAACTCCGCGCGGCATTCGATGCGCCATGACGGTTACTGACTTATCATTCGAAAGCGGATTTCAACCGGACATAGATCAAATTCAAAAAGCAATTCGACCCAACACCAAATTAATCAGTATCACACATCCGCACAATCCTACTGGCGTATTCGTTTCGCAATCAACGATCGAATCACTCATACAGCTCAGTGAAAAAAGTGGTTGTTATTTATTAATCGATGAAACCTATCGCCATTTGAATTTTAAAACTCCACTCCTTCCCTACTTCGCAGAAAAAAGCAATCGGGTGATTTCAGTCTCCTCATTATCAAAAGCATTTGGCGCTCCTGGCATTCGCATAGGTTGGATCATTAGTCAGGATACAAAACTGCAACACGATTTACTGGCAGCCAAAGAGCAAATGATCATCAGCAACTCAGTAGTAGATGAATACATTGCGCTTCAAATCTTTTTAAAGAAAGAAAAGTTATTGAAGGAAGTTCATTCAACTTTAAAAACTAACTATCAGATTGTTGAAGAATGGCTACAGACAAACAATGATTTTTTTGAATGGGTTACTCCCGATGCAGGTGCCGTTGTGTTTCCACGAATTAAAGAATCGATCTATGTAGATTTTTCAAAATTCTACGATCGGTTATACAGCCATTATCACACGGTGGTTGGTGGTGGGTATTGGTTCGAACAAAATCAACGTTACATGCGCATCGGTTTCGGATATCCAACTGCGCAAGAACTTAGGACTGGATTAGAAAATGTGATGCGTTGTGTTATGGATTGTAAGATTATTTAAAAATCAAAACTCCATTAAAAAATCCTTCAGCAATTCAAAACCAGCATTCATTTGAATTGATCTTTTCTCACGGCTCATAAACTCGTGCAATCGATCCGGCAATTCAATGGTATCGTTTACGCTTTCCTCCACCACTTCTTTGAACTTAGCCGGATGGGCAGTTTCTAAAAATACACCTACACTTTCTTCGCTCAAATAATTTTGCAACCCAAGATAGCCGATGGCACCATGTGGATCCATCAAGTAACGATGATTGCGATAAACCTTCTGCATTGCCTCTCTCGTCTGATCATCACTAAAACGGCAGCCTTTCACATCAACTGTGAGTCGCTCATAATCATCTTGATACAACTGTTGCATGCGCACAAAGTTGCTGGGGTTTCCTACATCCATCGCATTGCTGATCGTGGCTTGTGACGCACGGGGTGAAAAGATACCTGACTCCAAATAATTCGGCACGATATCATTGGAATTGGTGGCCGCAATCATCTGATGAATCGGCAAGCCCATCTGCTTCGCTAATAAACCTGCAGTCAGGTTTCCGAAATTTCCGCTAGGGACAGAAAACACCACTTGCTTGTATGGAGTTTTCAATTGCGCAAAGGCGCGGAAGTAATAAAACGACTGGGGTAAAAGTCGAGCGATGTTGATGGAGTTAGCGGAGGTTAAAAATAATTTTTGTTTCAACTCGGTATCACCAAATGCCTGTTTGACTAATCGTTGGCAATCGTCAAAGGTTCCATCAATTTCTAAAGCTGTAATATTTCCACCCAGTGTAGTAAATTGTTTCTCTTGAATCTCACTCACCTTACCTGAAGGATACAACACAACCACGCGAGTTCCCGGCACATTGTAAAATCCATTCGCTACTGCGCTGCCGGTATCTCCGGAGGTCGCCACCAGAATCGTAATCTCGCGATCTTGTTGCTGCGCAAAGTAACCCAACAACCCCGATAAAAAGCGCGCACCAAAATCTTTAAATGCCAACGTAGGGCCATGAAACAATTCCAGTGAATGAATCTGGTCGTGAACATGAACAGGAGGTGCATCGAATTGCAAAGTATGATTGACCATTCTGTGAAGAGCTGCATCGGGCACATCTCCTTTCAGAAATAGATAGGCCACTTCGTAACCGATTTCCTGAAAAGACAATTGCGGTAGCGATGCAAAAAAAGAATCAGGCAATACCGGAATTTGCTCCGGCATAAATAATCCACCATCTGGCGCAAGCCCTTGAATCACCGCTTCGCGTAATCCTACTTCTAATTTTCGATTGCTGGTACTATAATACTTCATAATCTCTTGATCGCTTTTGACTAAATAATTTTAGCTCCTTCCAGATTTAGTTTTGAAATCACCACATCGGTTTTTAGTTGATGATTCGCAAATTCGTGCTGCATAGCCTTGGCTACACGTTCAGCTATATCCATTTGCGAACTCAGTGCAAACAAGGTTGGTCCCGAACCAGAAATACCACAACCTAATCCTCCCGCTTGAATAGCTGCTGATCTTACAGTTTCAAAACCCGGAATAAATGCAGAACGAACCGGCTCTGCAATTACATCTTTCAAGGATCGTGCAATCAATGCGTAGTCCGATTGTGTGAGACCCAACATCAGTCCGGCAATATTTCCACTCTGTGTCACAGCATCGCGCAATGACACAATAGGACGAAGCACTCTCCGCGAATCGGAAGTTTTTACTTCAATATGTGGGTGAACCAGCGTGCAATACAATTCTAACTTCACATCAATCTTCACTACATCCAGCGGTTGGTAATCGCGTATCAACACAAAGCCCCCCATTAAACTGGGAGCCACATTATCCGCATGTGCTGATCCGCACGCAATGCGCTCTGCTTCCATCGCAAAAGGCACCAACTCTTTTCGCGTCAGGCGATTGCCCATCAGATGATTGATCGCTACTAATGCTGCAACACCACTCGCGGCACTGGAACCCATCCCGCTGCCTAATGGCAAATTTTTAAATAGTTCTATCTCCACTCCAACTTGCTCGCCAATGGCTTGGAGATATGATTGTACTGCTACACCGGCCGTATTTTTTCCTGCTTCGCGTGGTAAGCGACCACCATCGCCAATAATTTGTGCTATCGAAACTTCGCGCGAATCATTCAACGTCAGCACCACTTCGTCACCGGGATGATCCACCGCAAAGCCTAACACATCAAAGCCGCAACACACATTGGCAACCGTAGCCGGAGCAAACGCTCTTACTGAATTCTTCATGTTAGTTTGTATAATTTCCAATTCGAATAATATCGGCAAATACTCCGGCAGCTGTCACCTCTGCACCGGCTCCCGGTCCTCGAATAACCATGGGGCGCTCTTTGTATCTCTCAGTGGTGAGAAGTATAATGTTATCGCTTCCAGCCAATGAAAAGAAGGGGTGATTCGCTCCCACCGATGCCAGCGACACACGCGCTCTTCCATTTTCAATCACCGCCATGTAGCGCAGCTTCTCCCCTTTTCCGTTGGCTTTATCAAACAAACCGGAGTAGTGCGAATTGAAATTTTCCAATCGCGTAAAAAACTCCTCTACCGACATTTCACCTCTGCATTCTTCCGGAACCAGATTTTCTACCTGCACATCCGAAAGTTCTAACTGCAAACCAATTTCGCGCGAAAGGATCAACGCTTTGCGTGCCACATCCATCCCATTCAAATCATCGCGGGGATCGGGTTCGGTGAATCCTTTCTCTTTTGCTTCTTTAACAATCTCACTGAATTTGCGATTACCATTGAATGAACTGAAGATAAAATTCAGTGTACCGCTCAACACGGCTTCAATACGCAACGCTTTGTCACCACTGATCAACAAATCGTTTAACGTGTTGATGACAGGCAACCCTGCGCCAACATTGGTTTCATACAAGAAGCGAACGCCTCGCTTACTCGCAGTTGCTTTCAATTTTTGATAACTGGAATAGGATCCGGAGTTCGCTTTTTTATTCGGTGTAACAATGCTGATGTTAGACGCGAGAATACGTTCATAATAACCTGCCACTTCTTCACTGCTGGTGCAATCCACAAAAATGCTATTCGACATATTCAGCACCAACATGTTTTCAAAGTAGGCCGACATACTCATGGCTTGCTTACTATTCAGTAACAAATCGATT
>JABFSO010000185.1 GCA_013140555.1 Cyclobacteriaceae bacterium
CTGTTTATCCGAAAGCCAAACAAAGTTTTAGTGCATTTGATTATTGTGCATTTGATGATACCCGGGTGGTTATTTTAGGACAAGATCCTTATCATGGAGAGGGTCAGGCAAATGGACTCTGTTTTTCGGTGAATGAAGGCATAAAGCCGCCACCCTCATTGGTAAACATCTTTAAGGAAATAAGGCAAGATGTGGGCTTACCAATTCCTACTTCCGGAAACTTGGAACGTTGGGCGAAGCAAGGGGTTTTGTTACTCAATGCTACACTTACCGTGCGCGCGTCATCACCGGGATCACATCAGAACAAAGGATGGGAAACATTTACCGATTCAGTAGTGAAGTTAATCTCTGAAGAGAAACGGCAAGTTGTGTTTATTCTTTGGGGCGCTTACGCGCAAAAGAAAGGAGAGGTGATCGATCGCTCAAAGCATTTTGTGATTGCCTCTCCGCATCCTTCACCCTTTTCGGCTGATCGCGGTTTCTTTGGATCAAAACCGTTTAGCAAGACGAATGAATATTTGAAAAGTAAAGGACTCAAAGAAATTGAGTGGTAAGTAGAATAGCTTTTCAGTTATGTTAAGCTGTTTCCAAGTTGCTATCGGATGGGCTGAAATATACGATTCAATCTAAAGTTGCCTTGTTTACCAACAGACATGTAGACATAGTATGCTTTGCCAATTAAGTGATCTTCCGGGACGAATCCCCAATATCGGGAGTCATGTGAATTGTCGCGACTATCACCCATCATAAAATAGTAATTTTGGTTGAAGATGTATTCAGTGACTTCTTTGCCATCAATCATTAATTGGTTGTTGGAAATCATTACATCCTTAAGATTTTCATAATCCTTTATAGTCGATCCGTAGATGGAAAGAGTAGAATCATTCACAGGAATGCTCATTCCTTTCTGAGGGATTGTTATAGGTCCATAGTTGGACGCACTCCATGATTTGGAAGATTCATTAAACGGAAAAAGAAGTGCACCAAAGTTTTGTGATTGTTTTGAAACGTCAACGATAAATGGTTTGGTCTTAAGTTCATTGACCTGAGCAAATGACAAGTATGCTCTGTATATAAAGTATTTGGAGTTGTTATGTTCTCCATAATCTGACGCCCGATTATGTGGTTCTATCGAAAATGAATTCCAGCTTCTATCGTTGATTGATTCTGTGGATACAATGTTATAGCTGAAGAGAAGGTCTGAAGAAAGTTCCACAACTTGATTATTAACTATTAGTGTGTCGTTTTTTATTTCCAGCTTATCTCCGGCAATTGCCACACATCTTTTGATATAAGGTATTTTTTGATCTATTTCATGATAAACCCATGCAGCTGTGTCATAAACGCTAAAATTATTTTCCCGAACCCCAGGTACACGAAATACAACCACTTCATTTCTTTGAACTGATGCGTTAATTCGGTGGAATCCTGCTACAATGCGGTCGCCCACAAGTAAACTCTGCTCCATGGCTGGAGTAGGGATACTGAAGAAGGCTAATTTTGCTATGGAATTGGGCAATAGAAATAACGCATTTAAGCCTAGGGATAGAATGGCAAATGTCGTATAATAAATACCATTATTAATCGATTTTAATCTATAGTCTTTGCTTCTAAGTGAGGTGATAAATGAATCAATCGCACTATAAAGAATTAGCAATAGGAAGAAAAGAACATAGAAGGTAATCCCTATTGGGTTAATCAATGAATCTATTAAACCATAAAACGAGGAGAATAGAAATGGTGAACTGGAAAAAGCAATTGCCTTGATGAATTGCCCATTGTACAATTGCCCTAATCCGGGAACTACCAAAGACAAAAGCCCAGATAACCATGATTTTCTGGGCTTTACTATTTCACTATCAAGCATTATCGAATCAAATTAAAGAAACGTCTCCATCTGATTTTGTTAAGGAACTTGCCATGTTTATCTAAAGATAACCAGATAAAAAATCCTTTGCCCACAATGTGATCTTCGGGCACAAATCCCCAATAACGAGAGTCAAGTGAGTTGTCACGATTGTCTCCCATCATGAAGTAATAGTTTTGATTGAACGTATATTCAGTTACTTCTTTTCCATCAATCATCAATTTGTTGCTGACGATCTTTGCGTCTTTCAGATTTTCATAGTTAGTAATGGTTGATCCGTAAATAGAAAGAGTTGAATCGTTAATTGTCATTTTCATCCCTTCTTTCGGCACGGTGAGTGGGCCATAATTACTTCCTGTCCATTTGGACGTGTACTTTGAAAAAGGGAAGCGTTCAGATTCCATACTTTCCTCATGTTCTGCAGAAATCACATAGGGCAAGCTTTTTACTTTTTGTAAAGTTTCACTGGTAAGATACATTGAATAATACACGTTTGATTGATTATTACGGTCGATGCGCCCCGCCTTGCCAAAATCATCCGGGTCTAATCCAAGTGCTTCAATGTTTCTGGGGTTAATTTCATCCTTAGCGATAACCGCATATTTAAAGCGCATTTCAGTTGCGTTTTCAGATTGCTTGCCATTGATGAAGAGTTGTCGATCTTTAATTTCTAGTACATCTCCTCCAATAGCAACGCATCGCTTGATGTAGTTTGTTTTTAGGTCTACCGGATAATAATCCCATGTTGTACTATCATAATTTCCGTAGTTATTTTCTTGCACGCGCGGCACATTAAAAACCACCACATCATTATTTTTTACCGATGTAATTCCGGGCAAACGAAAGGAGGGGAGTTGCACCCAATCGGTATAAGATGGAATGTTCGTAAACCAAATTTTTTGGTGCGTCAAAGGAATTTGAAGAGGTGTGCGTGGCGTACGTGTTCCATAATGAAACTTGCTCACAAATAGAAAATCACCTACCAATAATGAGTTTTCCATGGAAGGCGTGGGGATTGTATAAGCTTCCATTATAAGCCAACGGATTAATGTAGCGGCTACAACGGCAAACAAAATGGCATCCCACCATTCGCGTAAAGCGGATTTTTTAACAGGCGTTACGTTTTCTTTCTTTTTCTTTTCCCAGAACTTCCAATTCATGTTTATATAATTAATTTTTTAAGGTCGCATAGAATGGCCTAATCATGCCTTCTGGCTGTAGAAATTTATAAAAAGCCATTTCATCATATCAAAATAAACTGAGTCTATTTAATTCGGCAAAGAAAGGGATTTTTGCCGTAGCAATTGGCTATAAATTTAAAAAATCATCCATCGAGTAAATCCCCGCACGGTTTACCATCCACTCCGCCACTATTACAGCTCCTTGTGCAAACCCTTTTCGGGAGTGGGCTGTGTGTGTAATTTCAATGTCATCGATCTCCGAGTGGTAGGTGACCTTGTGTGTGCCAGGAGCGGGATCTACCCGATGTGCACGAATAACGATGGCTGCCGGGTTGGAGGTTTCACCTAAATGCCACTCTTTGATAAGCGGTTGATTTTTGATAATGCTTTCTGCGATTGTAATAGCGGTGCCACTGGGGGCATCTTTCTTTTGAGTGTGATGCGTTTCGTCCATACTCACACGGTAGGCAGGGTATGGACGCATTAATTGAGCTAGGCGCTCGTTCAATTTGAAAAACAGATTTACACCTAAGCTAAAATTGGATGCGTAAAAGAACCCTCCATTTTTTTGAAGACAATAGGACTCTATTTCACTTTTGTGATCCAACCATCCGGTGGTGCCGCACACTACAGGAATATTGTTGTCGAAGCAAAATTTTAGGTTGCCAATGGCTGCTTCCGGTTGAGAAAATTCGATGGCAACATCAGCTTGTCCCGAAAAACTGGTAAGCTCACTTTGATTGTCGACAATGCCGGCAATAGTATGTCCGCGCTCTTTTGCGATGGCCTCAATGGTTTTGCCCATTTTGCCGTATCCTATTAGTAATACCTTCATGGTTAGCGCTTAAAATCGGAGTTTAATGGTTACTCCTGTGTTGGTGCCCGTGTAGTAATTGTTGTCCATCATAGGTACAATACTCACCTTTAATTTCGGGTTCAGATCAAATTCTTTCAAATGAGCATCTACATGGGCATCGATCAACTGCAGCAAATACATAAAACCGGTAAAGATCATGAAATAGTCGCGCTGCCTGCGGGTAATTTCGATACCATTGCGTAGCTGTGCTTCGGTAAACCCATTAGGACTTAAGATTGTTCCATTGGGGCTATTGAGTAAGTCGAAAAGATCGTTTCTAAATTGATTGCCCTTTTGATTGTAAAAATCCACTACCAGAATAAGGCCGACTAAACCACCGTACACTAGCGGTACTTTCCAGTATTTTTTATTGTAAACCTGCCCCATGCCAGGTAGAATAGCTGAATATAAAAGTGCTCTACGGGGATTGAATCTACGCGCATAGGTTTCGATGGACACTACTTTGCCGGAACTCATCCGAATCGAATCAGCCGATAAAGCGACAGTATCTTGTTTTAAATCTTGCGCGCAGGAAAGTAGTGGAAGTAAGAGAAGCAGTCCAAGTAATCTGTAATTCATCTAAACTTTTAAAATATCCAAAATTCGATTTAAATCTTCGATCGATAAAAAAGGAATACGGATATCGCCTCTTTTACCATCACTCTTTACACTAACTTTCGTGCCAAAGTGCGAAGATAAACGCGACTGCAAGTTATTTATTTCTTTGGTAACTCCATTGGCCTCCGTTTTCACGGTTTCAGGAGACTGTTTCTTTGATAAAAGCTCTCGTGCCAATTCTTCTACCTTTCTCACTGATAGATCTTCGGAAAGGATTTTTTTGAATATGAAAAGCTGAGAATCCGGATTATCGACATTGATGATGGCCCGGGCATGTCCCATTGAAATTTTGTTATCTCGCAAAGCGATTTGAATATCGGGTGGCAGCTTTAGTAGACGCAAATAATTGGTAACGGTAGAGCGATTTTTACCAACACGCTCACCCAACTCTTCCTGCTTTAAGTTACACTCGGTGATCAGGCGCTGGTAACTCAACGAAATTTCTATCGGGTTTAAGTTTTCGCGCTGAATGTTTTCAATCAATGCCATCTCCAGCATCTGCTGGTCATCGGCTGAACGAACATAGGCCGGAATAGAGGTGAGCCCTGCTAATTTCGATGCCTGAAATCTCCGTTCTCCGGAAATTAATTGATATTGATTTCGCGCCAGTTTACGAACCGTGATGGGCTGAATAATTCCATGAACCTGAATAGATTCCGAAAGTTCTTTCAGTGCCTCTTGATCGAAATGTTGACGTGGCTGAAACGGATTTGTTTCAATC
>JABFSO010000281.1 GCA_013140555.1 Cyclobacteriaceae bacterium
TGCTGCTATTGAAAAGTTCTATCGCGATCAAATGAAAAAGTATGACTACCAAGGTGTAGCTGCTGAAGTGAAATTCATTCTGAAGACTATCACTGATGACTGGTCAGAATTCAAAACAGCATTGGCTGCTTATTCCGGTATCTCAGCAGAAGAAAAGGCTGCTTACTTGAATGTAATCAACAATGGTGGTGCATTTGAAGAGCAAGAAAAACAATTGAAGAAATTGGCTACATACAACAAGGTTTTCAAGGATATCTATCCAGGTTTGCGTGCTGCTAAAACTGAAATCTTAACAATTAAAGTGAAGAAGACAGATGCTGAAATCTCAATTTTGGCTAAGCAAATCACAACTGGTTCTGTAAAGAGCGATACATTATCTTTTGATGAATTAATGTACGCTGCTACATTGACTCCTTCATTAGAAGAAAAAACTGCTATCTATGAAGCTGCTACTAAAAAAGGAACAAACTGGACAGCTCACAACAACTTAGGAGCTGCTTATTTGCAAGCTGTTATTGAGAACCCTGCTAAGACAGACTTAGTTGATAAAGCGGCTGCTCAATTAGAAATCGCAGCTAAATTGAACCCTTCATCTGAAGTACACGCTAACTTAGCAACGGTAGCTTTGATGAAAGGCAATCCTTATAAGTCTTACAGCCTGTCTAGAAAAGCGTTGAGCGGTGCAAATAATGATGTAACCCGAGGCGTAAACGGTATTAAAGGAGCTTGTGAGATTTATATGGCTAACTACGGTGCTGCTGTAACTTCTACTTCATCATCAACTGATACACATGTTAACTTGTTCAACAAGGGCTTAGCTCAATTATTGAACAAAGATTTCAGCAATGCATCATCTTCATTTGCTGAGGCAACTCGCAAAAACAGCAGCTATGCAATTGCTTATTATGGTGCCGCAGTGGCAGCCGCTCGCTCAGGAAATGGCGATGCAGTGGTTAGCAATTTGGTAAATGCAGTTAAGAATGACTCAAATTTGAAAGAGAAGGCTTTGACAGACCTTGAGTTTGCTAAATTCAATACTACTGAGGCATTCCGTAATGCTTTGAAGTAATTTGAAATTTTAGAATCCTATAAAAAGCCCCCGTCAGTCAGCTGATGGGGGCTTTTTTATGGTCAAATACCCTAAAAAACACACCAAATAATTTTCATACTGACTATACTGCCATTAATTTTACAATCTTGCACAGCGAAAGAAACTATTCAATACTATGAGAGAAATCCAGTTTAGAGAAGCACTTCGGGAGGCCATGAGTGAGGAAATGAGAAGAGACCCTTCTGTATTTTTAATGGGTGAGGAAGTTGCCGAATACAATGGCGCCTACAAGGTAAGTCAGGGTATGCTGGATGAATTTGGCGCTAAACGAGTAATAGACACACCAATTGCTGAATTAGGCTTTGGTGGGATAGGAGTAGGTGCTGCCATGAATGGCATTCGCCCGATCATAGAATTTATGACTTTCAACTTCTCGCTGGTTGCGATCGATCAAATCATCAATTCAGCCGCTAAGATGCTCTCGATGTCTGGCGGGCAATTCAATATTCCGATTGTATTCAGAGGCCCTACCGGAAATGCCGGAATGCTCAGCTCTCAACACTCTCAAAACTTTGAGAATTGGTTTGCCAATACTCCAGGTTTGAAAGTAGTTGTTCCATTCACTCCATACGATGCTAAAGGTCTTTTAAAGACAGCCATTAGAGATAATGACCCTGTGATCTTTATGGAGTCTGAGTTGATGTATGGCGACAAAGGAGAGGTTCCAACCGAGGAGTATTTGATTCCATTTGGTGCAGCCGATATTAAAAGATCTGGAACTGATGTTACCATCGTTTCTTTTGGAAAGATTTTGAAAGTGGTATTGGCCGCTGCTGCGGAATTGGAGAAAGAAGGAATTTCCGTGGAAGTAGTTGACTTACGTTCGGTTCGCCCAATTGATTACGCAACTGTAGTAGAGTCAGTAAAGAAGACCAACCGATTGGTGATTGTGGAAGAAGCGTGGCCGTTGGCTGCAATCTCTTCTGAGATTACCTATCATGTGCAAAAGCACGCGTTCGACTATTTAGATGCTCCGATTCACCGCATCAACAGCTTGGATGTGCCGCTGCCATACGCGCCTACATTGATTGATGCAATTCTACCTAGCGTGGCACGCACGGTAAAGGCTGTAAAAGCTGTGATGTACCGCGATTAAGAGATTATATAGCACCTCGCTTGCCGAGCTCAATGGCTTCCATATTTGAAATGGAAGCCATTTTTATTTCAAATCGTAGAATGGTTTTGATGGCGTGGAATCCGTGATTACCAGCAGCACCGGGATTGACGTAGAGCATGTTGTTGTACGCAGGATCACGCTTGATCCGAAGTATATGGGAGTGACCACAGATCAACACGCTTGGAATTTTTTCCTTCAACAACTTTTTGATTCGGGGGTTGTAATTGGGAGGTGCTCCACCGATATGTGTCATCCAGATTTGTAATCCTTCGCACATAAACCAATCATCTTCCGGCAGTTGATGTTGCAGCTCCAGAGAATCGATGTTGCCAAACACTGCACGTACCGGTTTTTGCTTTTTTAACTCACGTAGAACAGAAGGATCACCTATATCACCGGCATGCCATATCTCATCGCATTCTTTAAAATACGATGCAACTTTTGGGTCGAGGAAACTGTGCGTGTCGGAGATAAGGCCTATTTTCATTTTGTTATACGTATTAAATATTTAATTTTGTAGTATAAATTGGGTGCTAGGATGGATACTAAAATTACTTTAAGTTTTGACGGAGATGTAATCTCCAAGGCTAAAAAATTTGCAGATGCAAACAATGTTAGTTTGTCACGCCTTACCGAGTTTTTATATTCAAAAATCACCAGTGGAAGTTATCAGCAACTGGAAGATTTGCCGGTGGCAGATTGGGTTCTTCAAGTAGCCGAAGGAGAAGTAAAATACCACACTAAAAAGCGAAATCGTCAATCCCTGAAATCAGAGTACTTAAAGTCAAGGAAGTGAGGATTTTTTTAGATGCCAACATCCTTGTTTCAGTTCTAAATAAGGAATATCCGTTGTTTACCTATTCTGCCCGCATTTTGAGCTTGGCAGACAATCCTAAATATCAAGTATACACATCGCCCATTTGTTTAGCCATTGCATTTTATTTTTCGGAAAAGAAGAGCGGTGTAGTTATGGCAAAAAAGAAGATGGAAATACTATGCGAAAAACTGCATATTTCACCTGCGGATGCTGTTGTTGTAAAGAAATCGATAAGGAATAAAGCAATTCGTGATTTTGAGGATGGACTGGAGTATTATTCTGCTGAAGCTTCCAAGTGTAAGTGTATTGTTACTGAGGACCGAGGAGATTTCTTTTTTGCTGAAATGGAAGTTTTGGATTCACGCTCGTTTCTGGAGAAGCACGTCATGGGTTTATAAAATCCATAAAAAAAGGAGCGTGATGTCGCTCCTTTTTTGTTGATTTTGATCCGATTTAATTCTTGTTCTTCAAGTCAAGCGCAAAATCTTTTGCGGTTTTGGCGGTAATGATATCCATAAAGTTCAGCGCGCCATTGGTAGTTGGGCCACCGCCTGTTTGAATTTGAGGTACCACCGCACCCGTATATTTACTAAATGCATCAGCCCATACTTTTTGTACTTCCACCTGCGCTTTTAGTTTCATCTCCAAAGCACCATCGGCTTGCATGATTCGTTGGCGTGCATACGCATTGGCATCCGCCAATTCTTTGATCTTCTTTGCTTCGAGAATAGAGCCTTCATAGGCAATTTTCTGTTGCAGTTTATCTTGCTCGGCTACTTTTACTTTAGTTTGCGCTTCTACCACCTGGCGGGTTTGCTCTTGCTTTTGTTGGTATTCAATTTCTACCAGCGCTTGTTCACCTTTTGCTTTCGCAGTTAAGGTTTGTTGCTGGGCAGTCATCAACTCTTGTTTAGAGATGGATGATTTAGTGACCGCATCGATAATTTTCACCAGCTTCTCATCTACTTTGTTTTCGTAATCCACATCGGTGATGGCGGCATCGGCTACTGTGATTCCGTATTCTTTGATGGATGATAATTTTCTCTTAGGGAGATTGGTTTTCTTATCGAATTGAATTTCGGTTTGATACACTCTTTTCTTCTCCATCTCTAGCGAGTCGAAGACTAAATTTTCTTCTGTTACCAACAAGTACACACCTTCTTTCAATTGATCTAAGAAATCTTGTGCCATTTGTGCACGGCCGCCACCATAGTGCTTTTCGCTGCTCATCAATTGCGCAGATGATTGCAAGCACTCTTTGGTATAGGGTGCTAATCGTTTTACCACCAATGATTGAGGTGTACGGTGTGTGTTGTGGATCAAGATCATTTCTTTTTCATCGGATGGTAAAATAAATTGTGTAATACCTCGCACATCGGCAGTAGTCGCATCGCTGAAGCGTATCATGATTTGACCTACTTCAATTCCGTTGTCCTCAATATCTAATTTTGCCTTTGCTTCTTGGTAAGTAACAGAAATTTGATTGGGCCATTCTTTTTCTTTCGCGAAAAATCCAGCGTAGAAAATGCCCGGTGCAAATTGTACAATCTGTTGACCGTTGGTTCGCTCTACCACAGTGCGGTTACCGGCATCATTCCATGAAAATGGATTGACAATTAAAAAAAGAATTAAGGCAATAATCGATAATACACCCAGTATAATGGTGCGTTTCGAAATGATTGGATTGTTCATGTCCATAGTACTAGGAGTTTTGGTTTTTGTTTGAGTTGTTTTTGTTTGAAAAGTAGTTGGTCAGCAACAATACAGTTGCATAGGCAACAATGCCGAATACGGCCAGAAATCCGACCGCTAGCGCTAGTCTAATCATAGTGGTTTTTGTTTTTAGTGTGAAAAAAATTTGAAAGACGGTTTGTCTTTAGGGAAACTTGCAACGAGTGGTTACATGCCTTGGTAAATTTGTACATCTATTCAGTGGCGTTTCAGAATGAAACCAAGCGAGTTCAAATATATTTATTAACCCTACAGATGCTTGATATTGAGCTTGTTGTAAATAAGAAGGTAAGAATTTATCAATCTTTATTTGGTCACTTCTTCCATTTGTTTTGCCATCGGGCAGCTTCATCTTCCACTTTCTTGGTCGAGCTCTTCAGAAAGGTAGCCAATTTTGGGTTCATAGTTCCCTTCGAAGTAAAATGATAACATCCGCAGTCTTCACACTGATAAACAGCAATGGGACCTCCGCTTTTCCCATAATCAAATCGAACATGCGCTTCCAAGAGTGCATCTTCGGCAATAGCCTCGGTGGGGTACATTTTTTTTCCGGTAGGGCAGGTCTTCACGGTCGTATTGTCTATTGAAGGGAGGCTGTTAACTTGCGTTAAAATTTTATACTAATGAAGATAGCAGAGATACACACAAAAAAGGGAGTAATGAAGATTAATTTTTTCGAGAAAGATGCCCCCAACACCGTCAAGAATTTTATTTCGTTGGCCGAGAAGGGTTTTTACGATGGCCTGATCTTTCATCGCGTGATTCCTAATTTCATGATTCAGGGAGGATGTCCCAATGGCATTGGCAATGGCGGCCCCGGTTATCACATTGATTGTGAGCTGACGGGTGAAAATCAATACCATGATCGTGGCGTGCTGTCGATGGCGCATGCCGGACGTAACACAGGTGGTTCACAATTTTTCATTTGCCACACCCGCCAAACGACCAAGCATTTGGATCGCAACCATACTGTATTTGGTAAAGTAGTAGAGGGCTTGGATGTGATCGATGCTATCCGTCAGGGCGATGTGATGGAGAAAGTAGTCATCACCGAACAGGCTTAAGCCAATTCTGCCACACATTCAATTTCAACCAACGCCTCCCGTGGAAGTCGGCTGACTTCCACGGTGGTGCGTGCCGGTTTATGCTCGCCAAAAAAGGCTTCATACGCCTTATTCATACGCTCAAAGTCAGCAAAGTTTTTAAGAAATACTGTTGTTTTTAAGATACTAGCACGGCTTGATCCAACTGATTTGAGAACAGTTTCAAGATTGGTCAGCACCAGTGTTGTTTGTTCTGAAGCGGTAGCTCCTTCAATTTGCATAGTAACTGGATTCAATGGAGTTTGTCCGGAGCAAAATACCAAGTTACCGGATATAATGGCGTGCGAATATGGGCCAATGGCTTTGGGTGCATTTTCTGTGAATACTTTTTGCATGTTTTTTTATTTAGCTGTACATTTTTTCTATATCGTTTTTGTAATTCTCCAAAATGATCGAACGAATGGGTTTTAGCGTATGTGTTGCTTCGCCACTTTCCACCGTCCAGTCTTGATGACATAGTACAAAATTTTTGATGCGCTCTACGTTGGGCAACTCTTCATTCAGATGATCGAGCTCTTGCTGAAACTTAGCCCGCACTTTGATATTGTGAATCATGAACTGCGGGGCGGTCCAGTGAATATCATTTTGTGCGCACCATGTGTGAAGTATTTCAAAGTGAGGAACGATTAAGGCCGTAACGAACGGACGTTGAAAGCCGATGATCATTGCCCGCTCGATGAAGCGACTTCGCTTGAGGTGATTTTCGAGCGGCTGCGGAGCAATGTATTTTCCGGAGGAAGTTTTGAAGATGTCTTTTTTGCGATCGGTGATTTTCAAAAAGCGTTGATGCACCCATTTTCCAATGTCTCCGGTTTTCATCCAGCCGTCTACCAGCACTTCGGCTGTTAATTCCGGTTTTTTGAAATAGCCTTTCATGACGTTGGGGCCTTTGACCAAGATTTCACCTTCGTGATTTTCGTTGGGTTCGTGGATTTTTACTTCGATGCCCGGAACAACTAAACCGACAGTCCCAAATTTATTGAGCCCCGGTTCAAATCGATTCATGGAGATGATGGGAGCCGTTTCGGTCATGCCGTAACCTTCTACGATTTGAATACCTGCTGCTGAAAACAATCTGCCGATTTCAGGGCGAAGAGCGGCTGCACCTACAGCCATGTATTTGATGCGTCCACCGAGGCGATGTCGCCACAAGCGCAAGACGAGCAGACGCGCTAATTGCAGTTCCAGTTGAAATAACGGCTTCAGCCGTTTTTCGGGACCGTATCGTTTGCCTACTTGCATGGCCCAGGTAATGAGCTTTTTCTTGACCCAATTTTTTCCTTCGGCTTGTTCTTCCATGAAGTCGTACATTTTTTCTAACACGCGTGGAACACATGTGCAGAAGAGTGGCCGTACGGTTTTGAAATCGTGGGTAAAGGTTTCTTTGTTTTGACTGAAGTAGAGCGAGCAGCCGAATGCCAGATATGCGTAGCAAGCGGCACGCTCGAAGATATGACTGAATGGAAGAAAACTCAGTACACGATCGCCCGCTTCGAGTGGGAGGATGGTGAGAATGGCTTTGATGTTGTGTACGATGTTACCATGCGTGAGCATTACACCCTTCGGTACTCCAGTGCTACCGGATGTATATAAAATGGTAGCTATATCATTTTCAGTAATGGCATTTCTTCGGTCGGTGAGTTGGGTCAGTAGGTCGTGCGAACTTTTCGCTTGCAGAAGAGGACTGAAGAAATTATTTTTTTCGGATTGAAGATGGTAGAGCGTGATGGATAAGCCTGCCTTTTCTTTGAAGGAAAAATATTTGAAGTAAAGGCCTTCATCATGTGTGATGCAAATGCGTGCTTCGGTTTCGGTGGCGATTAAGTGAAACTCTTCTTCTTTTACGGTGGGATGCACCGGCACGACAATGATGCCGACTTGCTGACAGGCGAAATCGAACAACATCCATTCTACACTTCCTGCCACCGGAATAAACAGAATGGTATCGCCCGGATTGAATTGATTGGCGATGAACCAACACGAGAGTGCATTTACTTTGTTTTGAAATTCTTCAATAGAAAGTGAACGCCACTGGCTGCGCTGAAAATAGTTGAGAGCAGATCGATTTGGATATTTTTCTTTTTGATAGCCGATCAGATCGAATACACGGGTGAAGTCAACTTTTTTGGTAACGATGGCCATGCTATTCTGTTTTTTCTGATTTGGGATGGATGTATAAAACCGAATAGAGTATCTCGAAGAATTCCTGATAGTCGGGGAGGTTGTTGTGACGCGCGCCTTCTACGGCATGTAAAATAATTTTTTCCGGATAGAGTGCTTTCAGTTTCTCGCTTTGCTCAAATGAAACGAGTTTGTCTTTGGTGCCGTGAATGATATGGATGGGACAGGTAGTCGTTTTTAAATATTGGTCGGTGCGAATATCGTATTTCAACATCCAGCGAAGAGGAGTAAAGAAGATGTAGCGGTTGATGTTGTAAAAGAAACTGAAGTAGGGCGAATCGAGGATGAGCATGCGTGGTTTGTTCCACGATGAAATGCGCGCTGCAATGCCACTGCCCCACGAGCGACCATATAACACGATTTTATTTTCGGGATAGGATTGTGACAGCCATTTGTAAATGTATTGGGCATCGTTGAATACTTTCTCCTGGCTGCGCTTGCCGCGACTCTTACCGAAGCCGCGATAGTCCATCATAAAAAAATCATAGCCGTTGCTGAGAAAATCTTTGGCGAATTTTCCCCAGCCTTTGATGCTCTTGGAATTTCCTTTGAGGTAGTAGACTACCCCGCGTGAGTTGGGTACTTTGAAATAGATTGCGTTGATGCGGCCACTATCTTCCATATCGAAATCCAGTTCTTCAAATGGAAACGGGTATTTGTATTCGAATGTGCGCGTGAGTTTTTCGGGACGGAAGAAAAACAGGTGTTGGAAAAAATAGAAGAATAGACAGAAGCCTACGTAGAAACTTGCGATAATTACTAGCCACACCATTGGAGTGAAGATAGTGGTTTTATTTGAGATTGACTACCTGATTTCAATGAGGCGGTGGATGTTATGACTCGGTGAATGTGGTGCTGGCGTGGGCAAGTGATTGAAGCGAAAAGCCTCCCGATAGCTATCGGGAGACTTGTAGCGGAAAGCACGGTCCCGCTTCTAGCGGGATGCCCCAAAAATTATTCAAGTACTTCTGCCAGATGTTGGTGATAGGTATCGAACTCACGCAAGTTGCGATGGCTTCCGCCTTCAATCAAAAAGAATTGATCGCTTGGTGTGAGTAAGGGTTTTAATTTTTCGGCTGACCGCAGTGGCACCACCCAATCGTTGGTGCCATGAAAAATAATTTTACGACACGCTATTTGTGGTAGGTGTAGTTTGTTGGGAAACTGATAGCGAAGTGGAATCCACGAGAGCATGGCTTGCATGGGGGGATTGACAACTCCGGCTAATTCATCGAAGGGAGTTTCGAGAATGAGCAAGTTGGGTGTGTGCTGTGTGGCGAGTTGAGAAGCAACGGCTGCACCCAACGAGCGCCCGTAGAAAATAAGTTTTGTAAAGGTGAGATGTTGCTGTGCCCACGTCAATACAGTGCTTGCATCTTGATAAAATTCTTTTTCTCCGGGCGTGCCGGTACTTTTTCCGTAGCCGCGGTAGTCGATCATGAGCACGGTGTAACCCAGTTTTGTAAAATCGATGGCATATTGCCCCCAGCGCTGCAAGTTGCCGGCATTGCCGTGAAAGTAGAGGATCAATCCTTTGGATGAATCGGCCGGTGAAAAAACCAACGCATTGAGTTGTTCACCATCAGTGGTGAGGATGGTGAACTCCTCAAATGACTGATCGAATTTAAATGCGTAGTCGGCTTTGAGTGACGTGGGTTGAAAAATGAGTTTTTCTTGAAACATATACAATGCTGCTAGCAGTGCACCTACAAAGATGAAAACAATCAGTCCTATTTTTTTGAGTCGGCCGGAAAGTTTTGTTTTTGTGGTTTGCATCGATGCGGCTTATGAACTCACTTTTTATTTTTTGTATTTGAAACTTTTATCAGGGTAGGGCGGAGCTTTGGGAACTGTAACGGGTTCTTTGGCCAGCTTATCTTGCAGATACTGAACAGCGGCATCCAACTGCGTGTCTTTGCCCATGTAGGTGGTGTAGGGTTCGTTATCGACCACCATGTCGGGCTCAACTCCATGTCCTTCGATCAACCATTTGCCATCGGCATAGACACCAAACTCGGCAGCGGTAGCGATTCCACCATCTACCAACCGGTTGCTGCTCGTTAACCAAATTTCGCCACCCCATGTGCGCGTGCCAATGATTTTGCCCAGCTTGAGTTGACGGATGCCTTCGGTGACGGCTTCACCATCAGAGCCGGTCCACTCATCGCAGAGCACAACGATATGGCCGCGGAAAGCATACTGCATGTTCCAATAGGGTTTGCCGATGCGCGGTTGCCAATAGAACCATGCTTTGCGCATGAGTTTTTCTAATACCCAACTGTCGATGTTTCCACCACCGTTGTGGCGCACATCGAGAATCAAACCACCGCGATTGAAAACAGGATAGAATTGTTTGACAAAATCATCCATGTCTTCGGTGGACATAGCAGCGAGGTGAATGTAGCCGACCTCGGCATTGGTTTTCTTTTCTACTTCTTGTCTGCGCGAGTAGCGCCACTCATTGTAGCGCAAATATCTTTCTTCACCTTCGGTGATAGGCTTGACCAATTGTGTATTGACTAAACCGTTTTGATTTTGTGTTTCCAACTTTACCCATGTGCCGGCTTTGCCGCTGAGGCGCTGTGAAAGGCTGGCGTAGTCATCCACCGGTTGATCATTGATTTTAAGAAGAATGTCTCCGACTTTAATTTTTGAATGCGGTGCATTTAATGGCGAAAGATTTTCGGGATAGTCGGGATCGCCTTGATAGATGTGTGCTATTTTAAATCCTTTGCCTGCCGGATTTTTTTCGAGACGAGCACCGAGTGTTCCGATGGGTACGCTGACGGGTGAGGTGCGCTTATCACCCCCGTACACAAAGATGTGCAACGCGGAAAGTTCTGAAACCATTTGTGCGAGCAGATGATCTAACTCATGGCGATCGGTTACACGTGGCAAGAGCGTTTCGTACTGTTTTTTAACACCTACCCAATCGACACCGTGAAGGTTGCGATCATAAAAATAGTCGCGCTCCATGCGCCAGGCATCGTTGAACATTTGTTTCCAATCATCGACAGGATCGAACTGGAATGTCCAGGCAGAGACGTCTAATTTAGTTTTATCGAAATCGGGTTTGTTGCCATCGGGTTCGCTGATATACAGCGATCCTTCTTTATCGATGATGAGTTTGTTTTTGTTGGGCGACAAATCAAAACCTGTAATGGATTCGGCAATCAGCGTAGGTTCTATTTTTTTGCTGAACTCCATTTTGAGTGCATAGAGTTTTTGCTGATCGTATTGATTGGATTCGATTTCGGTCCAATACAAATATTCATTGGATGCTCGCATACGAAGAACATTTTTTCCGGGCAACGGAATTTCGTACAAACGCTTTGTAGCCTGGTTCCAATCGATGGTTGATGTTGTGATAATAGGTGTTTTTGATGTCTTAGCAGCTGTTGCTTTAACTTTGGCAATTGCGTTGTTGTTTTCTTCGGCTTGGATTTCTTCTTTCCAACCATCGGGTTGAGTGAATGGAAATGCCAATGATTCCTTCAACGCAAGCGCGTAGAGCTTGGTGGTATTGTCGTAGTGTGGTTCGGGTTGACGCGGCCCCCACGGTGAGCCTACGGTGGTTTTCAAATTACGCTCGGATAAAAAGTAGAGCCACTCATTGTCTTTTGAAAACTGTGGATTAAAACTGTTTACTCGATTGCTGGTAATGGTGTTAGTTGCATTGGTATTGACATCGACTACTTTAATAACCACACTTCCATTTGGCAATTCGGATTCGTAAGCGAGGTAATTGGAATTTTTATCCCATGACGATGGATTGGGTGAATTGTGGTCGTTTTGCTCGAGGAGTTTAGTCGTTCCATCGGTTGTGTTGAATAATGTCAAGCGCCAATCTTTATCAGTGATGGCAATGTATTTGCCGGAATGCGAAACAAGAAAACCAGTGATGAGTACCTTCGCGTTTTTTGTGAGTTGTGTTGGCATACCACTTCCATCCGCAGGTGCTTTCCAGATTTCGTATTCACCGCTTTCGTCTGATAGGTACGCAACGGTTTTATCATCGATGAATGCGACCATTTTGTACCGGATGCCACTCTTACGGGAAATTTCTACCCAGCGACTTCCGTTAGCGGGTGTTACAAATAAACGTCCTCTTGAAATAAGTGCTACCAATTTTCCATTAGGCGATATTTCCCAATACGAAATTTGTTCATGGCCATTGTTGATCCAGCGTGGTGCTCGCTGTTCAAAGTCGGAGGTGATGGAGATGTCGAGTGTTTTGTCTTCATTGGTATTTATATTGAAGAGGCCGATGTCCGCACCTTTTTGATATACAATGTTTGCATCGTGAATAGCCAGCGTGGTGATGTCCCATCCACTGGAGAAAGTATGCTGCTTTGCATTTTTTCCATCGCGATCCATCGACCAGATATTCATGGTGCCATCACGATCGCTGGCAAAGTAAATTTTGTCTTTGAAATAAAGCGGTTCGCGGCTGGTGCCTTTGTAATCGCACGTAAGGCAAATGGACGCTGCATTGCCCGCAAACTTCCAGATGTTTTGTGCGGTGCCTCCCGTGTATCTTTTGGTATTGCTGCCTTGGTGTGAAAAGCGTGTGAAATAGAGTGTGCCTGATTCATCGTAGCTGCCATCTGCTGCCTGCGCCAATGGAATCATTTCCCGAGACAGCGTTTCGGGATTTAACTTTACTAGTTGATAATCTTCTAATGGACTTTCGTTGGGAGTTGAAAACAAAATCGTGCCGTCTGTAAGCCATGAAATAGCCTTAATGTTTCTTCCATTTTCATAGGTTAGTCTGCGAGGAACGCCACCTTCTATTTTCATTTCATATAATTCAGGAGATCCTTCCATTTCTCCGGTGAAGACGATGCGCTTGCCATCCGGACTAAACACCGGTTCGCTCTCCAAACCGTGATGGGTAGTGAGGCGCTGTGCTTGTTGAGTATTGAGGTCGTACTTCCACAAATCACCTTCTGCCGTAAAGGCTACAGTTTGTGCGTGAATGGCGGGTGAACGGTAGTAGCCTTTTTGTTGAGCAAACGAAATTTGTGCCAGGCAAATGAAGAGGAGCGTTTTTTGTAGCATGCGATAATAATTGAAATGGAATCAATAGCTGATTTACAAAAATAATGATTGTATGCAAGGTAAATCTACCACTTAAAGTTTTCACTTCATCTTGATATAAAAAATAAGAATGGCTTCAATTCTTTTTGTATTTTACAGTATTACCTAAAAGCTATGACCAAATACCTACTCGCACTTCTTGTTTTGTGTGTTGCCGAGTTGCATGCACAAACGATCGATTCAAAATATTTTGATAAACTAAAGTGGCGCAACATTGGCCCCGCGCGGGGTGGTCGTTCGCTCGGTAGCTCGGGTAGTCCGGGCAGACCCAATGAGTATTATTTTGGTGCTACCGGTGGTGGCTTATGGAAAACGACTGATGGAGGACAAGAGTGGTTTCCGGTAACGGACGGACAGATTTCATCTTCGTCTATCGGAGCGGTGGCTGTGGCTGAAACCAATCCGGACATCGTTTACATCGGTGGCGGTGAAACACAACTTCGCGGCAGCATTACGCAAGGCGATGGTGTATACAAAACAGTAGATGGTGGAAAAACCTGGCGGCATATTGGCTTGCGCGAAACACAAGCTATTTCTCGGATTCGTGTGCATCCCACTGATCCTAATATTGTTTATGTAGCTGCACTTGGTCACCCTTACGGGGATAATGAAGAGCGCGGTGTGTTTCGCTCGATGGATGGCGGCAATACCTGGAAGAAAGTTTTATATGTTAGCCCCAAGGCCGGTGCAGCTGATTTGATCATCGATCGTACCAATCCAAAAGTCATTTATGCTTCCACATGGCAAGTGTATCGTAGAACTTGGAAGATGTGGGGCGGTGGTCCGGATTGTAAACTTTGGAAGTCAGAGAATGCCGGAGAGACGTGGACGGAGTTAACCAAAAATCCGGGCATGCCGGAAGGACCTATTGGGAAAATTGGTATTACAGTTTCGCCTGTTGATAATAAGCGCTTGTGGGCAATTGTGGAAGCAAACGAAGGTGGTGTCTTTCGCAGTGATGATGCAGGCGCCACTTGGAAGCGAACTAATGATGAACGCAAATTACGTCAACGCGCTTTTTACTATTCACGCATTTATGCCGATCCTTTTGACCGCGAAACGGTGTATTGCCTCAATGTAAATTTCTATAAGTCCATAGACGGTGGTGTGAAATTTGATCAGGAGATTAATGGAAAGCATGGAGACTATCACGATTTATGGATTGACCCTAACAATCCACAACGCATGATTTTGTCAGATGATGGCGGTGGCTCTGTTTCGGTGAATGCTGGAAAGAGTTGGACTGATCAGGATTATATTACTACACAATTCTATCATGTCACCACCACCAATCACGTGCCGTATCATGTGGCCGGTGCACAGCAAGATAATTCTACTATTGCCATTCCAAGCAGTGGTTGGGATCACATGAATGAGCTAGGTCAGTGGGGCTACGATGTGGGCGGTGGCGAGAGTGGATACATCACCTCACACCCCGATAATCCCAATGTGTTTTACGCTGGCAGTCAAGGTGCATTGCTTACACGCAAAGATGTAACCACCGGACAAGTGCGCGACATTCAAGTGTACCCTCGATTTTTTTCAGGAGAGCCTGCCAACTCGTTGCCCGAGCGGTGGCAGTGGACATATCCGATTGTATTCTCACCAAAGGATTCAAAAATTTTATATACCTGTTCGCAGCATGTGTGGAAGACGACTGATGATGGACAGAGTTGGGAAAAGATTTCACCTGATTTGACATACGCTGATCCGGAGACATTGGGCATTTCAGGTGGAGAAGTAACACGCGATATGAATGGCCCTGAGATTTATGCAACAGTGTTTGCGTTAGCGCCATCGTTTCATGATGTCAATACTATTTGGGCAGGTAGCGATGATGGTAAGATTCACATTACTCGTGATGGTGGAAAAAATTGGACGAACATTACTCCGAAAGATTTACCTAAAAATTCGGTAGTGGCCATTATCGATGAATCAAGACACAAAGCCGGCACTGCGTACGTGGCAGCCTTCCGCTATCAGGTGGATGATCGTCAGCCATATGTTTTCAGAACTACAGATTTTGGAAAAACGTGGACTAAGATTGTAAACGGAATTAAAGACGGCCACTTTTCACGATCTATCCGCGAAGATCATGTGCGCCCCGGACTTTTATTTTTGGGCACCGAGCATGGCGCGTATGTTTCATTTAATGCAGGAGACAATTGGCAGCCGCTGCAACTTAATTTACCGGATACACCGATTCGTGATTTGGTAGTGAAAGATGATGATGTAGTGCTGGGAACACATGGAAGAGGATTTTGGATTTTGGATGATATTCGTCCCCTGCGACAACTTACTCCAGAGTTGATGAAACAACCCGTTATTTTTTATCAACCGGCCGATGCCATCCGCGGAATCAATCAAGCCATGTTTCAATATTATCTCAATGCAAAAGTTGACTCTGTAGTGATTGAAGTGTTGGATGCGCAAGGCAAAAGCATTCGTAAGTTTGTTGGCACCAAGCCGGAAGAGAAACCAACTGCTGGCGATTGGTGGGGTGGAGGTGAAAGCAAACCTACTACGGCCGTAGGATTGAATTCTTTCAATTGGAATTTACGCTATCCGGGTGCGACTACATTTGATGGCATGATCATTTGGGGTGCGCGACCACAGAATGGACCGAAGGCTCCGATCGGAAAATACCAGGTGCGATTTACTTGCGGAAGCTATTCGCAAACACACGCGTTCCAAATTAAGTTGAATCCAAATTTGAAAGGAGTCACCGATGCCGATCTGCAGGAGACCTTTGATTTGGCGTCTAAGATCAGAGATCGTGAGAGTGAAGCCAACGAAGCGGTGATTCGTATTCGCGAAATCAGGAAGCAAATTGAAGAGCGCGTGAAAGAAGTAAACGATCCCACGTTTTCTGCATCGGCAAAAGAACTACTGAGCAAAGTTACCGCTATCGAAGAAGAACTTTACCAAACCAAAAACAGAAGCGAGCAAGACCCATTGAATTTTCCCATTAAGTTGGGCAATCGACTTTCTGCTTTGCGCAGAAGTTTAGAGACAGGTGATGCCAAACCCACAGCCGGTGCATACAAAGTATTTGCTGAACTGAGTAAGGAGTTGGACGGGCATCTGGCAAAGCTTAATGAAAATTTAAAGAATGGTATCGATGCGATCAACCCGGTGTTGATGAATAAACAGATGAAGGCGATTATCGATAAGAAGAAGTAACAATGAGTTTAACGCCCGATCAGCAAGAACAGGAGGGAGGTGAAGAATTACCTTCAACAAGATTATATTCCATTGTAAAAGATTGGAAGAAATACCTTTTTGAGTTTCTTCTGATCTTCACCGCAGTATTTCTTGGTTTTCTGGCAGACAACATCCGGGAGAAATATGGTGAGCAGCAACAGGCTATCGCCTTGGCGCGAAGTTTTTATGAAGAATTAAAAAATGATTCGATCACCATAGCTTCTAAAATTGAAGGTCGCCACCAGAAAGAAAAATCAATTAAGTACATGGTTGATTTTTTTCGGGACAGCAGTCTGGCCTCAACATCTAAAGATCTTTCATATCATTTTATCTGGGCAGTTACGGCAAGAAGTCCTATTACATTTACACCACGAACAATTGCCTTAGATCAATTGAAAAGTTCTGGCGCACTTCGGTACTTCAAGAATGATCGCTTGCGAAAGCTGGCTGGAGATTTATCAGTCGTAATTGATTTTATTGCTGTTCGGCAACAGTACGAAGCTTCTATATTTGAAAATTACATGGAGCCAATTATGACGAATCACATGGATTATGACTTTCAATATCAACTTTGGGGCAATACCGATAATATGTATGAGCGACTTTCTCAATATCAAAAAAGTGATGAATACATTCCTTTCAAATTATCACAAACTGAAAAGATAAACCGGCAGGCGATGATGAACGAATTAAGCTATTACCATACCAATGGATTGTTTTCTACGCGGATAATTGCCTTTCAGCAATATGTAACGGTGAATGCTGCTTTGTTAAAAGAGCTCAGGACTGAGTATGGACTTTAATTTTTGATTTACTTAAAGGTTGGTTATGATGCAAACCAGAAAACAATTCTTACAAAATTCACTCGCAATGGCTGCGGGCTATTCGCTATTATCCGGTCTTGAATCGGTTAGTGCGGCAATTCCTGCTGCTACCTACTACACATTCGATTTGCATTCACATCCCGGTAGATTATTTTCGGTACGTGATACCGGCTTGGGAGAAGTGGGATCTTTAAAAACACTTAA
The DNA here is from genome assembly GCA_013140555.1 of Cyclobacteriaceae bacterium. Taxonomy (GTDB): domain Bacteria; phylum Bacteroidota; class Bacteroidia; order Cytophagales; family Cyclobacteriaceae; genus ELB16-189. The sequence continues at coordinate 17,393 of JABFSO010000281.1, forward strand.
CGATATGAAGCGCGTTCAATTAAGTGGCGCCTTCTTTTCTTTAGTAGCCGATTCGCCATTGATAAAATTGGGTGCTACCGGTGTGATGGTCAGTGGCAAGTTCGCACCGGGCGAAGCATGGAAAGAATATCTGCGACAGCTAACAGTCATGAAAGATTTTCTCAAGGTCTTTTCGATTGAGTTAGGAATCAAAAGAAAAGATTTGACTAAGGTAGATGTTACCACCGCCTATCTGGGTGTTGAGGGTGGTGATTTTTTAGAACAAGATATTGAAAATGTTGATGAAGCTTACCTCCATGGGGTACGATCTATACAATTAGTTCATTATGTGCCTAACCAAGTTGGAGACTTGCAAACATCAGACCCCACGCATAACGGGCTTTCTGATTTTGGAAAGCAAGTGGTACGCAGAATGAATAAATTAGGAATACTGATCGATGTAGCGCACGCTGATTTTCAAACGGTAAAAGACGTAGTGTCGTTGACGGATTCACCTATCATGCTTTCCCATAGTATTTTGGAAATGGAAGCCGATCGGCCGATTGCAAAGCGAGCCATCTCCAAAGAACACGCAAAGCTAATTTCACAAACTGGTGGAATAATTGGTGCGTGGCCATCCGGATTTAATAAGAGTTTTGAAGAATATGTGGAGAACACTTTGCGTCTGGTAGATGTAGTCGGTATTGATCATGTAGGCATCGGCACCGATATGGATGGCAACTTCAAACCGGTTTTATCCAGCTATGATCAGTATCCATCATTTGCGGAGGCATTGAAGGCAAAGGGTCTTTCAACAGATGAGGTTGAAAAGATTATGGGTGCAAATGCCAAGCGCGTACTCAATACCATTTTTAAAAGTTAGATGCTTCGCCTCAACCAAAGAGTTTATTTATGAAAAAACTTCTCGTTTTCTTATCGCTTGCAATTTCGTTTCAAGCTTTTACGCAATCATCTATTGTTTATGATGTGGTTTTGTCAGGTGGTCGTGTGATTGATCCCGAAACAAAACTCGATGCCATCCGCAACGTTGGGATCATCAACCATCGCATTGCGCAAATCACTTCTGAGCCGCTTAAAGGAAAAGAGGTCATTAATGTGAGTGGACTTGTAGTAGCACCCGGCTTTATCGACTTACATGTGCATGGAAGAACTAACGTAGAGCAAGAGTATCAATTGCACGATGGCATCACAACCGCCTTGGAACTAGAGTGGGGCATTGAGAACTTAAAAGAATGGTATGCGCTGCGCCAATCGAAAGCACTGATTAATTATGGTGCAAGTGTAAGTTGGCCATACGAAAGATTTAAAGCTTTAAATCAGGATGAGAAATTATTGAAAGACCTATTGGAAGCCAGCCGCAAAGGAGAATCGAACTTAGGGAATGTGCAGGATAAAACGCGACACACTTACACGCTACCGGTTGATCCCAATCAGCAACAACGCGTTCTTGAAAATATCAAAACATCTTTGGCAGAAGGTGGTATTGGTATTGGCGTTCCGATTGGATACTTGCCAAAAACCAATCCGGATGAAATGTATCGTGTTTTTCAATTCGCTGGACAAATCAATGCGTTGGTGTTTTCGCACGTCAGAAACCCAGATATCATTTCCATCCAGGAAGTAATAGCGGATGCAGTGCTCACGAATGCTCCCCTGCATATTGTTCACATTAATAGTATGTCGTTGGGCAATATTCATCTTTCATTAGATATGGTAGACACTGCAAAAGATAAAGGGTTTGATATAACCACTGAACTTTATCCATATACCGCTGCTTCTACCGCTTTACAAAGTGCCATGTTTGATGAAGGCTGGCAACAGCGATTAGGAATTTCTTATGGCGATTTGCAATGGGTAGCAACAGGTGAAAGACTTACGAGAGAAACATTCGAAACGTATCGTAAAACTGGAGGCGCGGTGATTATTCATTTGATGAAACCTGAGTGGATCAAAGTAGGAATTTCGGCATCAGGAGTGATGATCGCTTCTGATGGAATGGGTTACTCAAAGCTCGCACACCCACGCACGGCCGGAACATTTTCAAGAGTGCTCGGCAAATATGTGCGAGAAGATAAAGTTCTTGATCTAACTACCGCTATTGAAAAAATGACTCTGCTACCTGCTAAGCGTCTTGAAAGCATTTCTCCTATGATGCGTTTTAAAGGAAGAATTCAAGTGGGTGCTGATGCAGATATTACTGTCTTCAATCCGAACATAGTTATTGATAAGGCTACCTTCGAAAGCGGCTTGGAGTTTTCGAACGGTATCGAATTTGTTATCGTGAATGGAATTTTTGTTTTGAAGAATGGAAAGACAGTATCTGGTGTGGCGCCCGGACTGCCGGTGTATGGTAAGTTTAAAAAGTAGTTTGGATATGCATATGAACAAAGTCACAAGTTTAATTGAAGAAGTCAGATTAGCTCGTCATTCTTATTTAAGTCAAATCTCACAGGTATCAGAAGAGCAAGCTGTGTTAAAACCAACCCCCGAATCATGGAACGTGACCGAGATTACTGAGCATCTGTATTGGGCGGAGCACGGAGGTATCTTAGGTATGTGGAAAACACTTCATGCTATACGGACAGGTCAATATGAAAAGAAGTATGAATCTAAGTTTAAGAACCTTCCGATTCAGGAGATCATCGATCAGACATGGCAGCCGAAAGAAATTGTTCCGGCTGTTGCGGCTCCGCGAATGGGTGGTACTTTAATTTTTTGGAGAAATGCGCTGGATAGCTTGCAAACTATTTTAGATGGATTTGGTAAAGATATTCAGGAAGATGAATTAAGAATGCTAGCTCATCCACATCCCATTTCAGGGCCATTGGATTTTCAGCAAAGATTGGAGTTTCTTGCTTTTCATATCAAACGTCATCAAGAGCAGGTTGTAAATTTGATAAAGTAGAAAATTACCTCTATTCTACTATTTTGCCAGCTTTCTATTTCCTGATCGGATAATTTAACATCGACTTATTACCCAGTCATTTTCTTTAGGTATATTTTAGTGAATGTGATTGGTTATTGCGCCTGATTGGAATACCACACATGCCGTATTTTGTAACGTTCCAGCAGAGTCAGCGGCAAATATTTTCCGGAATCAACCAATTCACGCCATTCGTCTTTTGAAAGAAATTCCTTTGCTCTCAAAACTTCTTGTTCGGTTTTCAACTCGCCCCATTCTACCGTGTGCATTGAAATCCAAATCATCAGTGCTCTAGAATGGGGCTGCGGTCGTTGTACTAAAGGTTTTAATAATTGAATAGCGTACGAGGGTTGATGCGTTAGATTGAAATACAATGCATAATCTATTATTTCCGATTCAGAAAATTGTAATCCGGCAACATGTCGTTGCCAAACATCCTTAGCCAACTTTTGCACTTCGGGCAGGTAGGAAAATTTGTTTTCTTGAAGTAATAGCTGCGATCGGTTGACAAGATAATACAGATCCAATTGACGCGCGATTTGCCGATGCTCTTTATGGATCTGATATGTTTGTGATACTTTACGCACTAAATCAAGCACATCGATCCAAACTGAAAATTCATTAAAGTCATGATGATGAATTTTTGGTTCAATGAGGTAAATACTTTTATTTTTTTCGGCTGGGCAATTCCATTCCTCATATTTAGGAGTTATGCTGTTACGATAATAGATCTCGTTGGCAAGGTGGGTTTGGTGATGTTCCACACAATTTTTTTTGAGCAATGAATTAATACCTGGTATTTCATGGATCTCTTTTATTTCAGAATAAAAATTTTCATCTGTATCCGATTGATGTTGATAGCGAAAAACGGCTTGTTGATAACGAAGCATGGCGAACCGATTGTCAGAGGGAAAGGCGAGTGCATTTGCTAAAGGTTCATTGCGGACAACCAACGAATTGTAATACTTTTTTTGAAGAGCTACTAATTTATTGATCGTTTGAATAGAAGGTTTAGGTTGAATTAATAGCGTATTGAATTGCTGTAAGATTTCTTGTGGCGTTTCTTCTTTTTCAACAGGTCGAATCAATTCAAAATTGACCCATGCATAACGTTGTGCGTCCAACCATTCAACAACTTGGCGATTCTCTTTTTGGCCATTGATATAGTTTCTGATTTCAGATTCGGGCCTATCTGAAAGATTGGATAATGCTGAATCCATTTGCAGTTGATTGCGCATGTCTTTCCAATTTTCTTTTGTATGCAGCATGACTTCCACATTTCCGGATGTCACGCCTTCTTGCTCCAGAAATGATTGAATGGCTGCAGCTCGTTCTTTGAACAGCTTTTCATTAGCCGTCAAGTTTCCTTCAATACTGGCAAATGCTTGGATAATAATCTTGCTGATCTGCGTCCCCTCTTCAACCATTTCTAATAGCCCTTTTTTATCTTCCTCCGTCAATTGAGTAACTCCTCGTTGATAATAAACTTGGTAAGCACTTGAGTCAGCTTGTGATGAAATTATTTTTTGAATCGGAGACGAAGCTCTAGGCAGCAAAAAGGGCAATAGGGGAAATGGTGGATTTAGTTCCTGTGAAGGAATAGGACTTATTGAAAAGATGTTGCACAATTTTGCTTTGCGGATCACCAAAAGCTGTGAACTGCTTTGGTCAAATTCAGAAGTCGGGATTTTAAACGAGGAGTAACGTGGCCACTTTTTGATGGGTGTTTTAATCCCCAAAATCTTTAGTTGAGAAGGGTTCGCTTGTTCTTTCCAGCGTTTTATCAAATCGCTCCTTTTGATCAAACCACTGATCGTACCATTTGTGATGGCTCTTTGATTATTGCGCGATGGCTGACCGAGATAAGATATGTCATTGGAAAATTGTTCTGCCGTGCGGGTTTCGGAAACCAACCCACTGCGAA
>JABFSO010000014.1 GCA_013140555.1 Cyclobacteriaceae bacterium
TTTCTGGATCGCACATTTGATATCTGCATTTTAGATGTGATGATGCCAAAGAAAGATGGTTTCAGTCTGGCGCAGTCAATCCGCGAGAGGAATACAGCAATACCGATCTTATTCATCACCGCCAAATCCATGTTGGAAGATAAGATCAATGGCTTTCATGCGGGAGGTGATGATTATATCGTAAAGCCTTTTAGCATGGAGGAGTTGTATCTGCGAATTGAAGTCTTCCTGCGCAGAACCAAGTCGACCATCATCGAATCTTGCTTTGAGTTAGGCGAATTTACGTTTGATTGGCACACGCTTACTTTGAAGCATTCTTCGGGTAGCAAAACGCTTACGCAAAAAGAAGCCGAAGTTCTGAAGCTGCTGTGCGCCAACAAACAGCGTGTGATGAAGCGAGAAGAAATTTTAACTACTGTATGGGGCGATGACGACTACTTCATGGGTCGCAGCCTCGATGTGTTTATTTCTAAACTTCGAAAATATCTTAAAGAAGATCCGAAAGTGGAAATTGTCAACTACCATGGTGTAGGCTTTCGATTGGAAGTGGCGGGGTAAAAAATTACTCCCGCTTCCAAACCTCCAACTGCTGAATCAATGGCTTCGTTTCCGGAGTAAGTGTAAAGAATACCTCCAGTGCGCCTTTGTCACCTTGAATGGTAAATGTGCCACGTAATAAATTCTCGGGGCGCATCGGTGTTACGTCTGTTACTGTTCCAATCTCTTCCAATAGTTTTAATACTTCTTTCTTCCAGCGCTCTTTCGATTTATCGGGAAAGAAATTTTCGGCAAACAAACTATCGCAATCGGCTGTCCACTGTGGCAATACTTTCATCAACTGCTCTTGTTTCGTTTTCAAGGCAGCCGAAACGGGAAAAACTCTTTCTTGTAGTCGGGCCAATGCAATCAATGTGTCTGCCACATGTGATGCAGGCGCACCCATATTGGCGTAGGTCAAATTGCTGAACGCCACAACACCAAAACCCAGTTCAGGAAACAATTGATGTACACTTCCAAAGCCGGGCAATCCTCCGCTATGCGACACGGTGATAACAGCATTGCAATCCTGTCGCCAGCCAAGGCCATAGCCATAGCTTCCGGTTGCGGGGCATAACTCACCGCTGTGTGTTCTTCGTTGCGGTGCCAGTCCTCTGAATTTCCAAGGCTGTTGCATCTCACGCGCGGTGCTTCTCTTCACCGGACCTTTCTCAGCTTCATTGCGCGCAGGTGTGGCAGCTAATAAAAAGTTCATGTACTTCGCAAAGTCATCAATCGTACAAATCATGCCGCCCATCGATGCATACGATCCATCCTTTAAAAGTGCCTCGGGTTTCCATTGCTCATCCTCCCAGCGATAACCCACCGCCACTTCATCAGCTGGCATGTCAGTGAATTCAAACCCGCTGTTGGTCATCTCCAATGGAGCTAGAATGTTTTCTCGGATGTATTGTTGATAAGGTATACCAGAAACATTGGCAATAATTTTACCCAACAACGCATAGCCTAAATTACTGTACTCAAATTGTGCGCCCGGATTATTTGAAAAAGAAATTCCATCTCGAACCAGATTTAATAAGTCTTCATCGCTGTCAGCCAGTTGGCGATCGCCCCACGGATTGTCTTCAGGAAAACCGGCCGACATCGTCAGCAAATTGAAGATGGAAATCTGTCTGCCGTCATTGGTAGGATAACTGAGTTCCTTCATTTCAGGGATGTAGCGTGCTGCGGCATGTGTCAACTGAAGTTTACCTTCATCACGCAATTTAAGAATGGCCATGGCTGTAAAGCTTTTCGTCATCGAAGCGATCCGAAAACGAGATTGTGCTGTAGCCTTTATTTTCTTTTCTACATTCGAGTAGCCCACAGTGTTCGAGTAAATCAGTTTACCATCCATGACAATGCCATAGGCGATAGCCGGATTGTGATTGGCGCGAGCAGATTGCGCAAAAATGCTGTCGACTACACCGGTATACTTCAACACGTTGCTCACACGGGCGCTGTCTTCAAAGTTAGGTGTGCGATAGTCTTTGCTTACTTTTTCGATTACGGCTTCTTCAACTTGCTTTTTAGTTTGACAAGAAATTACTGCTAGGGTCAGTAAACTCAAAAATAGGAATGGTGTTTTCTTCATAAAATTTTTATTTCGTTGATGCGATCCATTTTTCAATTACCCGTGGAAAGTGATGATGTTCCAATGCTTGAACGTTTCGTGCAATCTGTTCCGGTGTATCTGTTCCTTCTACATTACATTTAGCCTGAAATAATACACGCCCATCATCATAGTGCTCATTGACCTCATGAATCGTGATGCCGGTTTCTGTTTCACCGGATTGTTTAACTGCTTCATGCACTTTCATGCCATACATTCCCTTGCCGCCAAACTTTGGAAGAAGGGATGGATGAATGTTAATGATTCGAGAAGGATATTCTTGAATCATCAATGTGGGTATCTGTAATAAAAATCCGGCTAAGACAATGTGGGTGATTTCATGTTGCCGAAGAGCTTCAAGAATTTTTTCGCTTTCGCGGAATTGATCACGTGTAAAAAATTTTGTCTGCACCTCTAACTTTTGAGCACGTTCAATTACTCCGGCAGCTGCGTTATTAGTGAGTACAAGCGCCACTTCAATTTGTGAATTATTTTCAAAATGACGGATAATCACTTCGGCATTCGAGCCACTTCCGGAAGCAAACAAAGCAAGGCGTGCAGGCAACTTCATTCTTTAAACTTAAACAAAAACCATACTAATCACTCCCAACAACATGATTACTTTACACAACTGACTGAGGTGATGATATTCTTTGACCGTATCTGCCCGAATTAATCGAAGCGTAAGCAAGGCCATGGGCACTAGCAAAAACACAATGAAATAAATGAGCGGTACCAACGCATAACAGAAGTTGAAAAAAGTAACAGCTATCGAAAACACAAACAGAATGCTATAGAGTAACATTTTGGTTTTCCGAATTCCCCAAACGATCGGCAGCGTTCTGCATCCGAACGTAGTATCACCTTTCATGTCTTCCATATCTTTCACAATCTCACGAATGAGTGTCATGAAAAATGCGAACAGTGAATAGATGATCACGAATGTGTTCGGCTCCTGATATAACCAATTAATAAGCCAAATGGATAATCCCGTAAGGATAGCCACCAACAGATTACCAACAAATGGTTTACGCTTTAATTGATTGGAGTAGAGCCACAACAAAAAAACACAAACAAAATTAATGGCTGCAATTTTCCAGCTCAGCCAAAGGCCCAACAGAATACCGATGATAGATATAAACGTATGAAAAAAAATGGCGTAACGTCTGGTGATCGATTTACCGATGACGACACGATCGGGCTTGTTGATCAAATCTATTTTAATGTCGTAATAATCGTTGATGATATAACCGGCTGCGGCAATCAACACCGTAGAAAGTGAGAGTACGAACAGTGATAAATCGGTGAATACAGCGGTATAGCGATGGAGTAAAAATGTGGCTGCCAAATATTGCGCCACAGCAATGATCACCAGATTCCAAAACCGGGTGAGGCGAAATAAGTCAGCTATCGAGATGAAGCGCATGCCACAAAAGTAAGTATTAAAACCACTCGTGTGGCATGCTTTTCATTGCTTATCACTAAAAGCGCAAGGTGAGCATCAACATATAGTTTCTGCCGGCTTGTGGGTAATAGTAATTTTGCCGAGTCTCCGCTCCTCCACCCAAATAACCGTAGGTGTAACCATTTGATGAATATGCCACATCAAAAATATTATTCGCCAATAAGCTGAGTGAAAGTTCTTTCATAAAGGCAGGCTTCCAACTATAGTTCAAACGAATATCATTAGTCAGATAAGCATCAATCTTTCGTCTGCTATTCGAAGTATTATCTAAATATTGCTGACCTACATACTTCGTCAACAAGCCAATCTCAACATTTCGAATGGGGTGAAACAACAATACAGACCCTCCGACCACATTGGGTGAAAAGGCGATATCCGAATCGGTATAACTCCGGATTACTTCGTTGTATTCGTCATAGTTCACGCCAAAGTCATACAATACTTCGCTAAAGTTTTTAATCTTGTTTTGACTGAGTGTGATATTACCCATCCACGAAATCAAATGATTGAAACGAACGGTGGCGTCCACCTCAATTCCGGTTCGATAGCTGTTGGCTACATTCGTGCGGATAGCCGCGCCTACATCATTCAATTTACCCGTGTTGACCAATTGATCCGTGTAATCCATCAGAAAATAATTGACGGTCAGGTTCCATGCATTCTTTCGCAATCTCCATCCGGCTTCGAGGTTGCGAAGTGTTTCCGGTTTTGGTGCTGTGGTGGTAATATTGTTGATAAAGTCACTTCGAATCGGTTCGCGATTAGCGATACTAAATGAAGCGTACACGTTTTGCTGTTCTGATAATGCATATGTAACACCAATCTTCGGATTGAAAAATTGAAAGTTTGCATCTACCCGATACACATTCAATTCATTTTCCACACCTTTACTCAAATAATCAATTTTGCGATACTGCAAATCTACAAAGGCATTGATGGACTTGGTTAACTGATAATTCGTTTTCCAGAAAATATTAAAATCTGTTTTATCGCCTTGATTAAAATAATACCGATAGTCTTTCGGAAAATTGGAAACCTGCGCCCAAATCACTTCGCCAAACCGATCGGCCATGTGTCGGTTGATCGCACCACCAATCACCGATTGAATTTTATCTTTTTCATAGTTGACTGAATAAGTCATTCCATAAAAATTAGTTTGCAGCCACCGTCTGCGAACTAAATCACTCGATCCTAATTTTTGATTGCCAATGAGGAATGTATCTACAGCATATTTTTTGAAGGACGCATCATATTTAAACTCCTCATAAAAACCTCGACCATAGGTGTAGTGCAAAGCAGCATTGGCCGTAATCGTTTCGTTGAATCGATGAGAGGTGTGCAGCTGATAATGATCTTGCGAATAATTATCTACCTGATTCTTGTAGGTGTATGCATTGAATGTACGACTATTCGAGTTGAGCAGATTATTTTTTTGAGCTGTGTTCCAACCTTCGGCTACAGCCGTCTCTTCCATGGCAGCCAAATCATTATTTAGTCGCGATTCCGGAACCCCATTCCAGCTTTGATAGGTAATTTCATTGCCGCCAAATACAATGGCTTTCACGAACTTTTTCTTTCCATAATAGCCTGCTG
>JABFSO010000112.1 GCA_013140555.1 Cyclobacteriaceae bacterium
AAAAATTGCTTTGCTCGAGGCCAGCCTTAACAAAGTGGCTACCAGCGAAGGCGAATTGGCTTCTTTGAAATCAGAAATTGAGAAGATCAAAGCGGCTTTGGGCTTAACCGTAGATGTCGCTTTGCCTAAAAAGGAAGAGAAAAAGTAGGGGTTTTGAAAAATAGCCCAATTTGGTGGAGCCAAAAAATGACTAATAAAATAGGCAATCCACCAGAAGGAGATTACTTTAGATGTCCGGAAGAGATATAAAAGGAAATGCACGCCTGATTGGCCGAAACCAGCGGGTGTGTTTGAATTAACAGTTGAAAATATGAAGAGAATCAACTTACTCTTAGTCACGTTTTTGTCACCTTTTCTGGGAATGGCGCAAATCGTGATTTCCGCTGGAACCGATGTGGTTGCGGCCACAGGAACCACCATGACGACCACATCTACGATTGAAAACCAAAGCTTGAAAACAGACCTTAGCAAGCTGAAACTTGTTTTAGCTGCGACAGGCACGACCCTGCAGGGACTTGTGAATAGCACCGTTCGCCCCTTGTCCGTTGATGCAATTACATTAAATTCCAATGCCACATTTGCCGTTGCCGGAGAATGGCTGGTGTTGAATGATTTGACCTTCACCAAAGGAAAATTGGCCTCAGAAAAAACACGAGCGATCCCAGCCAAATTAGGTTACAAAGGCGCTAATGCACTTGTTGGCAGTGACGTTTCATATATCAATGGACGGATTTTTATTCTTTCAGCTGGCGATCACACATTTCCAATCGGTAATGCAACAGGCTATTATCCGGCTGCCTTAAGGATTAATAGTGCCGATGCAACTGCCGGTGTAGGGATGGAAGTAGTGAAAGACGACCCAGGATTTGCAACCGTAACGGGCAGCATCAAAGAGATTTTTACCGATCATTTTTGGGAATTAACAGCAGGTACAAGTGGAACGATGGACGGATTAAATCCTATATCACTTAGTAGTAATGGAACTGGTAACTTTTTTATCGGAGATGGTGACGCGCTTGTTTTGGAATCCAATTCATCAGGCTCTCAGACAAATTTGGGTGGAAAAATAGACATCACATTCTACACGAGCACAAGTGGAATTTCGAAAAATGCCAGAGTCTTCGGATTAGCCAAATCAGATAAAATCTCAGTAATTGTTCATAAATTGATAACACCGGATAATGACGAGAAAAACGATGTGCTGTTTATCGATGGTATTGATTCCTATCCTGAGAATGAAGTGTTCTTGTTGGATCGCTGGGGCAAAGAGATAAGATCATGGAAATCCTTTCAGAATTACGCCCAACCGGCTATCGCAACGCAAGCAAACTTTGATTTCAGCAAATTGGAGATAGGCAATTACATTTGTGTGGTAAAATTTGTAAGGAATGGTAAAGAAGAAACCATCAACCAAATGATAGCGGTTCTTAAATAGTAATGCATGAGAAGAATTTTACTAGCTGTATGCATCTTTAGTTCTTTCGCTGTTACCGGGCAGGATATCCCTTTGTTCAGCCAAAAGCTTACGAATTCTTTCATGTACAATCCTGCCCTCGCAGGGCATACTTTCGGCTCGATTACCACCTCGTATCGAGAGAATTATTCTGGTGTTGCAAATGCGCCCAAGAATTATTTCATCAGTGTACACACTCCCATAGCCGGTCACCGATTTGGAGTGGGGGCAAATGTTTTTCAGGAGGAGGTTTCAATTTTAAAGAACACCTACATTGGAGGTGCTTTTGCGTATCACTTATACTTCAATAAATTCAGTTCTCTTTCTTCGGGTGTTGGCATAGAGTACAATATGTTAGACTTTAATGGTTTGACAAGTGCAGACTTATCATATATTAGTAATGATCCAACCTACCTTAGGTATGAAAACACCGGAGGAAAGCCCGATTTTTCTTTTGGCTTAATGTTCCAAAATCGATTTGTGAAAGTAGGTCTTGCTGCCAATCGATTGGCTACCGCGTGGTTGGAACCAACGAATACAAAGGTTCTCTCAAACTATTATACCGGCTTTGTACAAGGCCAGATTCCTATTCGCGAGGGACAAGATGTTCTGGAACCTTTTTTCTCTTTCAGAAAATTTTCTGAGGATAATTACAACTATGACGTAGGGCTCTATTACACCTATGACAATAAGATTACGATAGGCAGCGCAATTAGAGCAGGTAACTTACTCAATTTTACCTTAGGCTATCGCTTCAACAAGTATTTGATGGTTGGGTATTCAAGAGAAATGATTACTTCACCCGTGGGCGGATTTGTGGGTTCTTCAAGCGAATTTACCCTGCGCTACGACTTTAATGATCAGAATTATCAGAAGAAGTTCCGTCAAGATTATAAGCAATCGCTTTCGTATCGTAGAAAATCCATTAGCTCTTCGCCTGTTCGCAAAACAGCCGGTGGACGCACACCGAAACAGTTGGCACGCGCGCAGAAAAGAGTAGCCGCTTTCTCACCCAACTCACGCTATCAGAACACCAAAAAGCTTTCGATGGGAAGAAAGAGCTCTACTAAACGCCCTACTTACAACAAGAAGCGATCTTCATCTAAAAAGAAGGTATACAAACCGAAGAAGAGAAGAAGATAGAATTGAGGATGCTAATAGATTAGCGAACCCAAATCTGTAGTTCGTCATCCATCACATCAAGAGTTTCTTTCAAGCTTCCATGAAAAATGGGAGCAGTGATGCCTGAGCCAAAACTTTGACGCGCCTTAAATACACGCGCTTCATCCCAAAGGTTTTCATTTAAGAAAGCTGAAAGGGTTTGAGCGCCTCCTTCAATGATCAGCGATTGAATATTTCGAGTACGAAGATCAGCAACCACTTCTTTCAGAAATTGAGATTCCTCTAGCTTAACCCACGTTGTGTTGTTTTCTGTTTTTTGTTGAATCAGGTTGTAACATAGTGTAGATGTATTCCCATCGAATAAATGAAATGAATCTGAAAGTTTTAAATGCCGATCGATAACAACACGAACTGGATTGCGCCCTGACCAATCGCGCACAGTTAACGAAGGATTGTCGTGCGCGGCCGTGCCTGAACCAACGAGTATGGCATCTTCTTCGCTTCGCCAACGATGTACCAGTTGACGCGAATATTCATTGCTGATCCACTTCGAATCAAAATTCGATCGGGCGATAAAACCATCGGTTGTTTGCGCCCACTTTAAAATGATGTAGGGCCGCTGCTTTTCCACGAAAGTGAAAAACCGCTTATTCAATTCACGTGCTTGATGATCTAAAACACCTACTACCGTTTCAATTCCGGCTGCTTGTAATTTAGCGATACCCTTTCCGCCTACTAGCGGATTCGAATCTACATTAGCTACTACTACTTTTTTTACACGCTCAGCAATCAGCATGTCTGCACAAGGCGGTGTTTTTCCGAAATGCGAACAAGGCTCCAGATTAACATACACCGTTGCCTGCGCCAACAACGATTTATCTTTTACACTGCGAATGGCGTTGACCTCAGCATGCGGGCCACCATATTTTTGATGCCAGCCTTCGCCAATGATTTTACCATCATGCACCACCACACAGCCCACTTGCGGATTGGGGCTTACTTGACCGATGCCCAATCGGGCTAGCTCAAGGGCGCGCTGCATGAAAAGTTCATCGGGAGTCATCGGGAATTTAGTATCATTGCAAAGATCAATGAGTCGATGACCAAATCCAAACTACTATTTCATGAACTGGTGAACAAAGTTGCGCTGAGCGATCGGGCAGAAGCGGAGGCTATTGTTTATTTTTTGTTGGAAGCCCGATTTGAAATCACTCGTCAGGATGTGTGGAATGATTTTGAATTGGAGGTAGATCGCACCTTGATTGAAAGCGATATTCAACGAATCAACGAGCATGAACCGGTGCAATATGTAACCGGAGTAGCGTGGTTTTGCGGACATCGTTTTCAGGTGAATGCCAGCGTCTTGATACCACGACCTGAAACGGAGCAATTGGTAGATGAAGTAAAACAACACGTTCCACATAACTCGAAGGTGTTAGATGTTGGCACGGGCAGCGGATGTATTGCAATTTCGCTGGCGCTGGCAATGCCTGATGCGCAAGTTTTTGCATTAGATGTAAGTGCGAATGCGTTGAAGGTAGCGCAACAAAATGGATCCGATCTTAACGCAGCCATCACTTGGTTGCAAGCGGATTTTTTACATGATGGGTTGCTCCTCAAAAACTTTGATTGCATCGTGAGTAACCCACCGTACATTCGTGAATTAGAAAAATCTTCGATGGAGCCCAATGTGTTGAGATTTGAGCCGCACTTGGCGCTATTTGTTTCAGATGCGAACCCGCTCATTTTTTATCAGGCGCTGGCTGAAAAAGGAAAATCGATTTTAAAAAACGAAGGTAAAATTTTAGCGGAGATCAATGCACAACTTTCTGCCGAAGTGAAATCGTTGTTTGAGAAAGAAGGATATCAATCGGTGCAATTGATCAAAGACATGGAAGGCAAGAACCGATTTGTGTCGGCTACGTGGTTACACTAATTCTTCTCCCACCCAAAAGGGAGTTGTAGCCCTAATCGAAATCATTCCTGATAATTCACTTAATAATGTGGAAGAAAGTCCTGTGGTTGAAAAAGGAAGTTGATTTGGGTAAACCTGAAATTGAGTGGCGGGACCGACCCATTTTTCAAATTTCATTTTTTGGATGAATGACCATTTCTGGTTGTTAATGAAAGCATCCATGTCGATGTTATTAAATGTCGATAGAAAAGAAAACGCATCCGTGGAATTCGTCAAAATGTTCACGGCTTTGTATTTTGCCGATAGCAAATAGTACATGCCGGTAGCGAGGCAATCTTCCGCTGAATGAAACGAAATGAATTTGATGGGAGCCTGATCCGCCAATTCTTCTTTTAGTCTTTCCAGACTCGTTTCTCCACACAGCACCACATCGATTTTGATTCTCCAATCTTTTACTTTGTTTACTTCCCATTCGGCCACCATCACAGTAGGACTCCATTCCAATAGCTCCTGAACTTTTTCGAATGAAAGCGCCTCAGCAGATAAAATAAATAAGGCGGGCTCTTGATCTTCTCGTACGATGTGATGCGAAGACACTGAGATTTAGGATTTAAAGATTTAGAGGGTTGCGAAGATTTTATTTCTCAAAGAAAGAAATAGATCCGCCCACCCAGGTTTTGTCTTTGTTATACTTTACGC
>JABFSO010000432.1 GCA_013140555.1 Cyclobacteriaceae bacterium
GGATTATTTCGGCCGGTAATTTTCATGGGCAACCCTTGGCTTTGTCCATCGACTTTCTGGCAATCGCTTTACCGGAGTTGGGCAGCATTTCCGAGCGAAGAACTTTTCAGTTGATTTCCGGTGCGCGCGATTTGCCCAATTACCGGTCGCAAATCCGGGTATCAATTCAGGCTTGATGATTCCGCAATACACAGCCGCCTCGTTGGTAAGTCAGAATAAGCAATTGTGCACACCCGCATCGATCGACTCCATCGTTTCTTCCAATGGACAAGAAGATCACGTAAGTATGGGTGCCAATGCCGCTACGAAGGCGTATCGCATCGTGAATAACTTATATTCTATTTTGGCTGTGGAATTGATTACGGCAACGCAAGCCCTGCAATTCAGAAGACCATTGCAAACATCGTCTACACTCGAACAGTTTGCGAATACTTTCCGGCAAGCTGTGCCGTTTATAGAACGAGATCGGGTATTGCATGATGATATGGTGCGAGCAGAGAAATTTTTGAAAGAAGTAAAGCTGAGCGATTGAGGAAGACAGTATTCATATTGACTTTATCTGTTGCTGCTTTTTGTAGTCATGCGCAATATATTAGCGAGGGCGGACGATTTAGCGTTGATAATATTCGCGGCTGCGCTCCATTTATAATCAAGATTACGGCTACCGACTTAGTTCTTGGAGCAAATTGCACACCCTGCAACATGGATTACCTTGGAAACAATACCACTCAACAAAACTTACTTCAATTTACCTATACAAATCCGGGTACCTATCGCTTGTCGGTAAATTATCCCAACTCCGGTCCGGACTTCATCAATGTTACAGTTGATCCTAATGTGCAACCATTGTTTGAGGTTTACACGTGTTCTGGTTCTCAAGTTTCCCTCAAGATTACTGATCAGACGTATGACCAGTATTTTGTGGATTTTGGTGATAATTCTCCTGTGTTGCCGATCATTAAAAGCAATAACCAGGTAGCACAATACATGTACGGTTCTACGACTCCCGTTACCATCAAAGTAAATGGCAAGAAGAACAATGCAGCCAATAATTGTAGTACAAAAAACATCAATTTCACTCCGGTCGCTACGTTGCCACTTCCGAAAATAACGCAGCTTACCGCGTTGGATGCTTCTACTTTAAAATTAGATTTTGTTCAGCCAGTAAACGTGCAATACAAACTGGAGATGGCTACCAATACCCAGAGTTTTGTTCAATTACAATCATTGTATGGCGTGGCCACGGCAACCACTACTAATTTAAATCTTGACAATAACTACTATTCCTTTCGGCTAAGTTCTTACGATCCATGTACTTTTCAGAATAATTATTCGCAAGTGATCTATAGTCATAAATTGATAGTTACCCCACAAAGCGGACAAAACAAATTGGATTGGCAAACCAATACTTCCGGGGTTGCCAATGTAAATATCAATCGCAACAAGGTTTTATACAATAACAAAACAGGCAGCACGGTTTCATTTCTTGATCCGGATGTTACATGCAATACAGATTATTGTTATCAATTAGAAAGTAATTATTCGTGGGGTGGCAAAAGTGTTTCGCTCGAAAAGTGTGGCAAGGCTTTTTCTTCTGCCGTACCAACTACGATTACCAACGCCACTTCAGTAGTGGAGAGTGATGGCGTAAAAATCAGTTGGATACAGCCATCTTCAATTACAGCTGCAAATTATTCCATTCTAAAAGCCGTGGGCACGGGCACTTTTAATTTTTATGATAATTCGCTTGTAACGAATTATAAGGACAATGTATTTACTGTGGGTGCGGATCAATGTTATAAAATCAACTACGTTGATAACTGCGATAACCGAAGTTTGAATACCAACCCCATTTGTCCTGTTCAATTGCAAGGCGAATTAAGTGATGAAAACAAAGTAACATTGACTTGGAATGCATACTCCGGTTGGAACTTAGGTGTAAAAAGTTATCAGATTTTGAAATATGATCAATCGGGCAGCCTCATTGCTACGATTGATCGTGGTACGAATTTATCCTTCACCGAAACAGACACAGACCTGCAAAATCAAATCGTTTTTTATAAGATTGTGGCAAAGCCAAATGAATTGGGCATACTGCAATCCGAATCGAATCAAATTCAATTAATAAAACCGGTTAATTTATATTTCCCAACCGCCTTTACTCCCGATCGAAAAGGCCCTTCGGCCAATGAGACTTTTAAAGTGCAAGGACAATTTATAAAGAAGCTGGAGCTATCGATTTTTGATCGCTGGGGTGCCGTAGTCTTTTATACGGAGAAGGGTGAAGCCTGGGATGGTTTTCAAAATGGACAGCCGATGCCGATTTCTACGTATGTGTGGGTTGCCAATATCACAGACGAGTCGGGAAAGACCTACCAACGCAGTGGCACTGTGGTGCTGATGCGGAAATAATTTTTTTGTTTCTCATTTTCATGTCCACACCTCATTTCTAAATTGTAATTTTGACTTTCTTAAATTCTCCTGATTATGTTTGATATGATGAAAATGATGGGCAAGATGAAAGAGGTGCAAAGCCGCTTAAAAGAAGCCCAGGATAATTTGGTAAAAATTACGGCAACAGGTGAGGCAGGCGGAGGAATGGTGAAAGCCACCGTCAATGGAAAGAAACAATTGATGGCGGTTGAAATCGATCCTGCTATTTTGAAATCAGCAGATCAGATCTTGGTACAAGACTTGGTGGTAGCAGCCGTTAACATCGCTTCTGAAAAAGCGGAAGCACTCGCAAAAGAAGAGCTAAAGAAAAGCACCGAAGGTTTACTCCCCAATATACCGGGACTAGATTTAAGTAATTTGATGGGATGACCGAAGTAGCTGTTGTCATCCTTAATTATAACGGAAAGAAATTCCTTCAGCAGTTTTTGCCTTCTGTACTTAACTACAGCAAACAGGCGGAAGTCATCGTGGCAGACAATGGATCTACCGATGATACTATTTCCTTTTTGCAATCGGAATTTCCATCTGTCAGAATCATCTCCATTCAACAGAACCTTGGCTTTTGTGGGGGCTACAATTATGCTTTGAAAAAGATTGAGGCAAAGTACTATGTTCTACTCAATTCAGATGTGGAAGTGACTGCTGGCTGGATAGATCCGATCATCCAACTTTTTGAAAGCAATCCCAAAATTGGTGCGATCCAACCCAAGATTCTATCTAAGAGTAAACCCGATGAGTTTGAATATGCAGGCTCAGCGGGCGGAATGATCGATACCCTTGGATACCCTTTTTGCCGTGGGCGTATTTTTAATCACATGGAAAAGGATCAAGGTCAGTACAATGATGTTGTTCCCGTATTTTGGGCAACTGGTGCTTGCCATTTTGTACGAGCTGAACTTTACCATCAATTAGGAGGGCTGGATGAAGATTACTTCGCGCATATGGAAGAGATTGATTTTTGTTGGCGACTTCAGCGAGCAGGGCATCAGATATATTATCATGGAGGCACATCGGTATATCATGTTGGCGGAGGCACCCTTTCATCCAGCAGTCCACGGAAAACTTATTATAACTTTCGGAATGGACTGAGTTTGGTCTTTAAGCACCTTCCAACTTTTCAACTAGTTTGGAAATTTCCACTAAGGCTTCTGTTAGATTGGGTGGCTGCATTTAAATTTTTACTTCAGCCGTCATTGCCCGATGCACTGGCAGTGCTCAAGGCACATGCTCATTTTTTTTCCGGATTCAGAAATGAAATTCGAAAACGAAAGAAGCTGGAACTGGAATTAAAAAACTATTCAGTACACCAATTTTACCCGCATTTTTTGGTGGTGGACTACTTTTTACTCGGAAAGAATACCTTTGAGCAGTTGAAAATCAAAAATCCCAGATTGTAGTGCGCTTCCGCAGATGTGCCCGAAGGTTCATTAAGAAAGCCAGCGATAAATACACAATAACGGGCGAACCTAACGTAAGAAAGGACGCGTAGATAAAGAACAATCGAATGCTGGAGGTAGCAAGCCCCATTTTCTCACCCAAGGCAGTGCAAACGCCAAAGGCATGTTTTTCAAAAAAATGTTTGAGCCGATCGATGAAGACAGTCATAAATTTCTAGCTGTAGTATCTGTTTACCCCTCCAATTTGTCTTTTTATCGAGAAATCAATTCGAATTGCAAATATAAGTCTATTTGGCCACCGTAAAGAAGGCTCAGTTTCTTATTTTTTTGAGTATTATTGCAAAAAAAATGGTTCAGGCGTACATTTGCCGTTCCTAAAGATACCCATAATACCAAATCCATGAGAAAATTAGTTTACTCGTTGCTCATTATCGGAACATTGACGTTCACTAGCTGTACGCTTCCGCAAATGATTAAGATGGCAAAAGAGCAAAAGCTCGAAATCAAGCCAAATCCGCTGGAAGTTCACAAAGACACAGTTAACTTCGACTTGTCTGGAAATCTTCCTGTTAAAATGTTGAAGAAAGGTACCGTTTACACCCTCAATACTTTCTACAAGTATGGTGAAAACGAATTGGCTCTTCCAGGTCTACCTTTGAAAGCTGAAGATTATCCGAATAGCGCTAAGGAAGAAACCAAGGTATCAAAAGCCTTCATGTTCCCTTATAAAGACGCTTATAAAACAGGTACAATCGAAATCCAAGGTGTAGCTTCAAAAGGCACTAAGTCTAAGACTACGCCTCGTATGCCTTATGCAACGGGTATCATTACCACCTCTAAGTTGGTTCAAAATTCATACTACGCTGCCTTTGCAGCTCACTCTTACAATAACCAAGAGGAACTAATTCCAGTTGTTATCCCAAACTTTATTTTCGAAAGAGGAAAATCAGTACTTCGCGCTTCTGAGATTAAAGCCGAAAAAGGAAAGCAATTGGATGCGTTCATTGCATCTAAAAACGTAACGCGCACAGTAACGATCACCGGTACTCACTCGCCAGAAGGTTTGGAGCGCATCAACAGCAAGTTATCTGAAGAGCGTGCTGCTGCTATTGAAAAGTTCTATCGCGATCAAATGAAAAAGTATGACTACCAAGGTGTAGCTGCTGAAGTGAAATTCATTCTGAAGCCTATCACTGATGACTGGTCAGAATTCAAAACAGCATTGGCTGCTTATTCCGGTATCTCAGCAGAAGAAAAGGCTGCTTACTTGAATGTAATCAACAATGGTGGTGCATTTGAAGAGCAAGAAAAAC
>JABFSO010000424.1 GCA_013140555.1 Cyclobacteriaceae bacterium
TCTTCCGGACCATCCTTTGGTCTACCCAAGTGTGACATCAAAATGCAACTTCCGCCATCGGCTAGAATCTTTTTCAGAGTTGGGATAGTTGCGCGAATGCGGTTGTCATCGGTAACGTTAAAACTCTTGTCCAATGGCACATTGAAATCTACGCGCACCAGCGCGCGTTTGTTGTTGAAGTTGATGTCGTTGATCGTTTTCATTTCTAATTAGTTGAATAAGTATTCTATGATTGATTTTAGTTAATCTCCGAAGCTGATACCCAAACCTTTGGCCGCTTTTACAAGCTCTCCGTCTTTCGATACAAAATTATACTTTTCAGTAGCTTCTTCCAGCGTTACCGAAGCGATGGAATTATTCTTGAGCGCAACCATGCGTCCAAATTTTCCTTCGAGCAGTAGCTCCATTGCTTTCACACCAAACAAAGTTGCTAGTACTCGATCGAATGCAGTCGGGCTGCCACCTCGCTGCACATGGCCGAGTACGGTTTCGCGAATTTCAGCTTTACATCCGGCATCTTTCAGTTGCTGCGATAGTTGATAGGCAACACCGCCCAATCGCACATGCTCTGATCCTGCAGAACCTTTCGTTGCTACAATGATTCCATCCTTTGGTTTAGCTCCCTCTGAAATAACGATGTTCACGAAACCATGCCCATTTTTATAACGAGAGTTAATTCGCTTTACGATTTTATGAATGTTGTAAGGAATCTCAGGTATCAAACAAATCTCGGCTCCTCCGGCAATAGCGGTATGCAAGGCAATCCAGCCCGCATCACGGCCCATCACTTCCATGATCATCACGCGATCGTGACTTTCAGCCGTTGTCACTAATTTGTCAAAGCTATCTGTAGCAATTTGCACAGCCGTTTGAAATCCAAACGTCATGTCGGTGCTCGATAAATCGTTGTCGATGGTTTTAGGAACACCAATGATATTGAGACCTTTTTTAAAAAGTGCTTGTGATATTTTTTGCGAGCCATCGCCACCGATGTTGATTACCGCATCAAAACCTAATTCCTTGATGCGCTTCACCAGTTCTTCCGAACGATCCACAAATTTGATAGTTCCATCCGGTTGCTTCTGTGGAAAGTTGATGGGATTTCCTTTGTTGGTTGTTTTCAGGATAGTGCCACCTTTTACATGGATGCCAGCTGTTTTACTTCTGGTGAGTTTAATCAACTCCGGAGGATCGGCAAACACACCGTTGAATGCTTCTTTGCTTCCGTAAACATCCCAATCTTTTTCTTTGCGCGCGCGCTTGGCAATTCCTCTGATCACCGCATTCAAGCCTGGGCAATCGCCACCGCCTGTGAGTACCAATAGTTTTTTAGGCTTATCCATAGTAATGGTTTAATGCCTAAAGTAAGTAAAAATTATGCAGACTAATGGCGAGAATTTACTGAACAGATGCTCGTTTCAGTCGATCGTTAATAGCACGTCCCAAACCTATGGGCGGTACCTCTTCAGTTAAGATAACATCGACCGAAAGTTGATCTAACTCGCGTAAGTAAGCGAAAAGATGTTGAGCTGCTTCTGACAGATCTGATGTAGGTGATAGTATTCTTTGCCGGTTAATTTCGATTCCGGGCATTTCTCGATTAAAAGCCAAAATACCAATGTGTTGATGCGAATGCGCTGACACTAACTCAGCTAAATTACCTATGACGAGTTTTTTAGCGGGTGCATAATGACTTTTCAATTGACCCGGTGCAGCGGGATTCGAAGATGTATTCAACTGAATTTGAATCGGCCCCACAATCTCTTCAAGTTGTTCAATACTGAGTCCTCCTAATCGATATGCAATCGGTTGATCTTGTTCAAAACCAATGATCGTTGATTCTAAACCTACGTAGCATTCGCCACCATCTAAGATATACTTGATCTTGTTTCCAAGCTGTTGATTTACGTGTTGTGGGTTGGTTGGACTGATGTAACCAAATGGATTGGCACTCGGTGCAGCCAACGGAAAGGGGAGAAGCTTGAGTAGTTGCGTGGTAAGCGGGTGTTGAGGACAACGAATTCCAACAGTATCTAACCCCGATGTAGCCAGATCGGGAATGATTGGTTTCTTAGGCAACAACAATGTAAGCGGTCCCGGCCAAAAGTGTTCAGCGAGCTGCAATGCCTTTTCAGGGATATGCGTGACATATTGATAAGCGGCTTCTATATCCGACACATGAACGATTAGCGGATCGAAGAAGGGGCGATCTTTCGCTTCAAAGATTTTGGCGATGGCTTTGGTGCTGAGCGCATTGCCCGCTAATCCATAAACGGTTTCGGTTGGGATGCCAACCAATTCATCGGATTGAAGAAGAGCGATTGCTTTTTGAAGATCAGAACCTATTTCGGCCATGCCACAAAACTACTGGTAAGTGTGGGTTTGGCCAAACGTGTGATTTTATCTTTCATCCGAAGCACCGAGCGTTCCCGGGTGTAGTTTTCTAATTCGGCCAGCGCAATCCATTTTACATCGAATGATTCCTCGCTGACAGCAATAGCTTGATTAGGCAAAGGCTTCATCAAAAACCGGATGTCGTAATGCTGATGTTCCGGAAAATCTTTTCGTGCCGGAATGGTGTGGATGTCCATATCGAAGACAGTGGGCTGAATTTCAAATTGGAGTATGCCGGTTTCCTCTTGTGCTTCACGCAAGGCAACTGCGAGAATGTTTTCATCGCCATCGGCATGACCACCCGGTTGTACCCATTTATCCAACTTTGCGTGATGCACCAATAAAGCTTCATCCAATGCATCGTTGATAATCCATGCCGAGCCTGTGATGTGGCCGGGAAGATGCGTTCTCTGATAGGCATCCGGATGATCTAACAGCTCGATAAATCGCTTGATGAAAATCTGCTCTTCGGCAAATGAAGTTTGGTAGGAGCGTAGTTGCTGAATGAGCTCAGTTCTGTTCACGTTATTAGTTAATCGTTAATAGTTAATTGTTAATAGACGGTTGTAAGCAAAACGGATAACAATTATCTATTAACCGCTAACGGCCTACTGAATGACGATGGTAACCTTATTGAATTTACCTTCTTCCAGCTTCCCGATTTTTTCTCCACCACCGGAATTGTCTTTATCACCTTTCTTCACGGATACAAAATAAGCGGCAGCTTTGATTTTCTTGAACCGAAAAACACCTTTGGCATCGGTGGTTCCTTCGGCTACGGCATTTTTTTCTTGCGTATAATTCTCTTCGGTTTCAAACAATTGAATGACAGCGCCCTCTACCGTGTTGCCCAGTTCATCGCGCACGGTTACCGTAAGCGAAGTATTGAACAGCTGATCTGGTTTGCTAGAAAAAGAGAAGCAAACAATGGCTAGAAGAATCGTAAAGAAAGCAGTTTTCATTTTTAGTGTTATCAATTTTTTTGTTTCTAATCCCAATCCCCAAGTCCCAAGTCCTGAGCCCCAAGTCCCAACTACCTCAACAACACAATTCCACCGCGTTGCTCTTTGATTCCTTCTTCGGGTCTGTACGAACTTTCATACTTAATGACATACGAATAGGTTCCGCCTGGTAATGGTTGACCTCCATTATTGTTGTAGCCACCGTTCCATTTGAAGTTGCGATCTTTCGATTGAAAGACCAATTCGCCCCAGCGATTGTAAATGGCAATTTCAAAATTGTCGCTGATGAAGAAACTGTAAACAAAAAACTTCTGATTGATCGTTTCACCACTACCGGGTCTGAACGCGTTGGGTCCAATGATTTTCGGGATACACTCATCCAGCACTTCGGTCTCATCTGTGTTCTTGCAGGTAAATGAATTCTCCAACTCAACCACGAAAGTTCCGGCTTTATCGGCTGTATACACCCGACTAGTGTAGCTTAATGATCCACTTGTTTTTTCAGACCAAGTATACTTGGTGAAGAAGCCGGGATCCAAATCGACCTGCGAAGTAAGCGGGTCTAAATTGTCTTTATCTGTACAGATCACAACTCGATCGGGCAACGAACCTTGCGGAATTGGAGCCTTAATGATTTGTATAGAGGCAGAAGCGCTACAGGTATTCTTTTTCACCGTCACTTTAAATGTTCCTTCGCGCGTTTCTGATAGGGTAGGATTCACTTCTCCAGTAATAGTAGAGTTATTGAAAGCCCATTCATAGGTTACACCTGTTGCGGTAGTAATGGCTGTAATGGTGAAAGGTTTGTTGTCTTGACAGGCTTGTTCCGCTTCGACAAAAGCATCTACGATGCCACTTACTTGCACATTTTTTGCAGGCGACATGGTCGCACAACCATTGGCGACATCAAATACTTCTACACTATAACTTGCGCCATCTTCTGATTGTCCAAGGCTAATCACTCTTCCTAAAAGTGTTGGTTGAATGATCCCTCCATTATACCAACGGTAGGTATAGTTACCGGATGGTGTCGCGGTGAGTGTAACTTGCGTACTACATCCGTTGCTTTGAGTCCATGTAGGTGATGGAGGTGGATTATAGGTAAATGTTCTTGAGTCAGTCAATACACAACCTCCAGGCAAAGTTGCCTGAACAGTGTAGGTTCCACTAGTGGTAATAGTTGCAGTAGCCCCATTCGTAGTAGATCCATTTGGTAGAGTCCAAACGAAAGTAGCAGTAGCTAATGTAGCTGTTAATGGCGGATTTAGTAGACATAAGTTCGGTGTACTTATTGCGATAGTTGGAGTCACTGGATTAACCAATTGATTAAATGGAAATGCGCAACCAGTAGCATCCCTTACCTGAATGGAATAATTGCCTGGAGCGAGTTGAGCAGAATTACTGGCTTGAGGACCCGCTGCAATTGTACCTGTGGCAATATTGGTAAACGTGTAACTAAATGGTGCTGTACCACCCACATTGGTGACAGTAACGAGCGATGGATTACAATTAGTGAAAGAAGCTGTAGCCGTAAAAGATGGTGAAACTAAGTTTACCGTATTCGAAATTGTACATCCTGAAATTTGATCGGTAACAATAGCCGAAACAGTACCTGCACCAAAACCTGGAACTGTCACAGTGGACGGTGCTAGTCGATCAAATCCGGTCTGGCTTTTAGTGCCGGTTGGAATTGACCCAACCATAAAAAATGAATAGGGACCACCAGCGGGTGTGGTTGCTACTAAGTTAATGCTTGCCGAACCATTAACCGCTGCACACGTGGTAGGGTTTGTTCGAGTCAATGTAAACGAAGGTGAAACTTTAATGGTGTAAGTTTTCGAATCTGTGATGGTGCAAGCTGATGGCGCCCTCTCGGTTACTGTAACCGAATAAGTTGAAGGTGTAGGATTCGATGGGTTCGAGGTATCAATCGATTGACTATTTGATGTATTAAAATTATCTGAACCATTCAATTTCCACGCAAAATAAAATGAATTAGGGTCTAAATCAAGTATTAGGCTAGGAACAGCATTGTCTTCGCAAACTACCACATCAGGCCCAAGCTCCACCTGTGGTCGGTTATCAACCACAATTGTTCTTGCTCTTCCTGCACATCCATTTACATCGATAGTTGTTACTGTTACGACTCCCGGAGCGCTGATTACATTTGTTTGAGCTGTTGTAAAATCATTCCACAAATAGGATACAGCAGGCCCTGCATCTAAGGTAACGTTAGGACTATTACACAATGTTGCAGCCAAAGGTATAGTAGGCTTTGGCGCGGGAGGATTGATTTTTACTTTTTGAACGAGCGTAGTATCCAACCCGCAGCGGTTTGTTAATCGTAGAGAAACTGTATAAGTTCCAGCTGCGGCATAAATATGATTAGGACTTGAAACTGTACTTCCATTTCCATCGCCAAAGCTCCATTGAAATTTATCAATGGCATCCGTGGGCGTTCCTACAAACTTCGTTGTATCGCCTAAGCATGTACCTGTAAAACTGAAGGCAGGTCCGCCAAATCCATTCCCGGATTGTTGAATGAAATTGGGTAATCCCAAGCGAGTATTGGTAGAAGGTGCTAAGGTATAATCTGCAAAATTGAATGTAGAATTTGTGGGGATTTTATTCTCATCGGCTCGAACGCTTCCTAGTTTCGAATTGTTGGCGGCATCATTAAATGCCAAGTAAATTTGACCGTCAGGAGCTATTTGTAGTGCCCCCATTTCTGAGGTCTGCGATTTTTTCTGCATGAAAACCGGAGGTACCACATCTAAACTATCTAAATAAAATTCATGAATTTCAGATTCTGCAGCAGTAGGAGCACCTTTCACCGTAGCAAATAGTTTGCGGCCACCCGGTGAAAACTCAATACCATATACCTGACCATTGGGTTGATTTAAAACAACTTTACGATAGTTGATAATCACACCGGTGGTGTCGACTAATTGAAACAACTCAATGACATTGCTTACGCCCGGTGTGGAGATAGGCACCGCCAAATTGTTTCTTACACCCAACTTCATGTAGCCTTGGCCATTCTCTTTGTATTTGAAATTGTGAATCGAGCCAATATCAGAATATACCGCCTCGCCTAAGCCCTGATTGGTGATTCGATACGCTCTGAAAGTCGAGTTGCCATATTCATGTACAATCAACCAGTTGCCATTGGAAGTAATCCGCTCTGTACTGCGGCTGAATAACAAGATATTCTTTTTGGTGATGGCTCCCTTGCCACTATTTTGTTTTAAGTCAAAGATGGAATAACGCACTTCAAATAAAGAGGTGCCATTGATTTCTTGTGTGGTGAAGATGTAATAGAGTGTTTCATCTCCCGGCACGGCTACAATTAATGCGGATTGGGTGGAAGTAGGATTGCCACCAATTCCAACATCAATTTGTGTATCGGTTTTGTCATAAACTTTATCGCCATCGGTATAGAAAATAGTCTTTCCATTTCGATCGCACACAATAGCACATCCGGCCGGAGCATCCATGGCACTGTTGCTGAGTGCTTTCGGTGGATTTTCATTAAAATCAATTCCGGCTTTATTTCCAAAGTACCAGACATTGCTTCGTTGATCATTAAGCTTGTACTCTTTTACGTTTACACCAGCATAAACAGAACAACCTGCGATATTTCCATCTACAACTACATAGTAATACCCTGCGGAATCAGGAGTAAGTGTATCGCCCGTATCACCATTTGACCAAGTATATTTGGTGGCGGCTCCTTGCGTTATTTTTACTTTCACTTTAAACTGCGTTGCCGGTGTGGCAGTGCCTCGCTTGGGCGGAAACTCATCGCGGCAAGCGGTGGTATCCTGCACTAACTGAATTTTTAAATCGAATAAAGTAATGGGAACTACTTGAGTTACAGTTTTCCGTGGTCCTTGATAATAGGCGGTAAGTGAAACATTGAAATTTGTTTGAGCAGTGGCATACGTATGCACTGGGCTCCAGGCGCGCACAGGCTTAGACATATCTCCAAAGTCCCACACCAAACTATCCGCATTCGGTGTTACATCTGGAAAGAAGGAGATGGGTGTATTTTGGCAAGTGCCTGATGTAGTGAAACTGAGGTTAATGTTGACTGTTGCCGAGGGTAAAAACGATGGAAATTGTTTGCCGCCAAAATTGGTGGCAGCAAAAGGTGATGACTTCTTTACAAACGCAGCGATTGTATCTGTCTTCGTAAGCTTTTCAATTAAAAAAGGGCCACTATTTACCTGTTGATAAATGTGATAAATGGAACTGTCCGGAGCCAATTCCAATCCATAGCTCCTAAAGATAGTCGATGGGTTATAAATCGAATTGAGAATGGTTGGTGCACCGGAAGGGCTTGAATTGGTGTAATCGTACTGAAGCACATCAGCCGGAATACCTGTTTCTCCAATGCGCGAAATGTAGAGGTACTGACCTCCTTTTTCATCCCATTGGATGTCATAAATGGATTCGGTGGTAGCGGATAATACTCCTGAACTGTAGATGTATCGATCTAAGCTCAAAGCTCCTGTGGTTGGCAAAAAGTCTAATATCAGCGCATCATCCCTAGGGCTTTGTGATGCTACTGCTAATTTTTTCAACTTATGATTGTAGGAAAAGTTGGAAACATAAATCGGGACAGCGGAAGGGTTTCCGATATTACTCGTGGTGATGGATGGCGAGAAATTATTGGCTGTATAACTAGCTGCGGTGATAGGAGTTGCTGTGTAATTGGATGAATTGTTTTGATGCGTGATAAGCCAATAATCAGTACCATTTGCATTCGGAATAATGATCATGCCTTCCGAACGGTTTGTTAAACCTGCAACAGCAGCGTTTTTATTGGTAGCCTCTACCACACCTAAACCCGGCTGACTGGTTGCATTACCCAATTGAGAAAGATCGACTACGCTTCTTCGAATGGTTCCGCCCGTCAGAAAGTTGGCATCATTCACAAACACAAAATACTTATTGGGTTGACCGGGCACCGGACAAACCAGAGCGGGTTGATTGCCCGAAGAGTTTCCTAAGAGACCTGTTCCATTGGGCATGGGCAGATGGCATGCATCATAGATGCGGGTTCCATCTGTATAAAACAATAAGTTCCCGGTAGCAGGATCGGTAGCTACAGCACTCCCTCCAATTCCGAACGGAATAGCCTGATTGGTAACTGCTTGCGCAGCATTGTTGCCACGATTAAAACGTATTCCATCGGCAGTGCTTCCAAAGTACCAATTATGTTGAGCGAGATCTTGGCTATAAGTCTGGCTTCCAATTCCAAGAAGAATAAAGAGTAAAAAATACCTGATCATGTTCATTGTTTTTCGTTGCTCACCTTTCAATCTACCTTCTAACTTATTCATACAATATGATTAGCTCAAATTTAAAACGCCCAAACCACACTAAAGTATACAATTTGATTGAAAATTACGTTAAGTTGGCGTTGTGAATTGTGAACATTCATTTTTTTAAATGTTTCTGATCCATTTACTTTGCTCTATTGTAAAATTGTAAAACTGATAGGTTGATGCGCATTGGATTAGTTGCTTGGTTGATTCTGGCAGTGAGCAGTTCGGTAACTGCACAAGACCCTCAGTTTTCGCAGTTCTATGCGGCACCCCTTTATTTAAATCCTGCATTTGCCGGTGCCACTAATCAGGCAAGAGTTGGTGTCAACTATCGAAACCAATGGCCTGCTATTGATGCAAACTTCAACACAATTTCCGCTTTTGCCGACACTTACATTGAAAGTAAAAATAGCGGAGTAGGTATCTTAATTAATCGCGATACAGAAGGTGTACTTGGATTGCAGTCTACCAGCATTGCATTACAATACGCTTACGAATTAACTATTCTAAAGAACTTATCTTTTCGCCCGGGTGTGCAGATTGGTGTCTACAACCGATCCATCAATTTCGATCGACTTGTTTTTGGTGATCAATTGGATCCTTCCACTGGTCGATTGAAGCCGGGTGCATCCGCTGAAGTTTTGAATACGGGCCAGTCTAAGTTTTTCCCTGATCTATCCATGGGTGGTTTGTTCTATTCTAAAAATGGTTGGCTGGGTTTCGCAGCACATCATCTTACAGAACCCGATCAATCTTTAGTTGGATCAAAGGATGTTTTAAGAATGAAATTATCCGGTCATGCCGGATGGAAGTTTTATTTCAAACCCGGAGAGATGGGGGATGGCTTCTACAAAAAGGCTCGCGAGCGAAGTATCGCACCGACCGTTCAGTATCGCCATCAAGGTCAGTTTGATCAATTGGATGTCGGCATGTATTTTACATTTGAGCCATTGATTGTTGGTACTTGGTATCGCGGAGTGCCATTCAAAAGTGTTAATGGTATTGTGAATAATGAATCCGTAGTTTTATTGGTTGGCTTTACAAAGAAAGGCCCCAAAGATGTTCTGAACATCGGCTACAGCTACGATTTTACCATTTCGAAATTAGGCCCCGGAAGTGGTGGCGCACATGAATTTAGTTTGGTTTATTCATGGAGCACACGCGATCCGCGTAAGCCACCAAAGGATAAGTTAGTCATTCCTTGTCCTGACTTTTAATCAAGCGTGTTTTTCAACAAGCAAGTTGTTGCAAGCCACCTGACTCATTACTTCTATCCGATTCCGTAAGTATTTAATTCGCATACTTTGATCGAATGGCTCGATGGTCTCTATTCGAAGTTTGATATCTAGTTGTAATTGTTTTGAGTTCAGGTATTTCAAGAATTCCTCCGAAGAGTTGGCCAATGCACAGAGCGTGACGCTATCGCCCACTTTGCAATCACTTAGTTTGATCAGAGCTTTCGGTGTAATTTTTCCATTTTTATCAGGAATAGGCGAACCGTGCGGATCAACTTTTGGATAACCCAGTAACTCATCCATACGATCAAAAAAATGAGGTGAGTTAATATGCTCAATTTGTTCGGCTATTTCGTGCACCATCTCCCAGCCAAAGCCCATCTTTTCCACCAGGTACATTTCGGTAAGCCGGTGCTTGCGTATAATAAACGCGGCTTCTTTCTTTCCTTTAGCCGTCAGCGAAATCAATTTGTACTTTTCATAATGCACCAAGCCCTGCTGACTGAGGTTTTTAATCATGCTATTAGCGGTAGGAGCGCTTACTTTCAAATGATGACTCAGATCGGTGATGGCGATTTCACCATTTTTATCGGCTCGTGTAAATAGAGTCTTCAGGTAATTCTCTTCGGTAGGTGATGCCATACAATGCTTTGGAAAGGGGCAAAGATAACAATATTGCTAAAAGATATAATTTAGATTAGTCTAACTTTATATATTTGCGAATCTAAATTAAATGGTTTGTGAAGAAGTGGGCATTTTGGATGGTATTCGTCATGCAAGCTGAGTTGGCTTGGGGGCAGGGGCAAATAAAAGGAATAGTCTCTTCGAATGGCACACCCATCGAGTTTGTTCATGTGCATCTATTAGGAACCAACCTGGGCACATCTACCAACGCGAAGGGTGAATACATCATTACCCAAATCCCTGCAGGCAATTACACGCTTTCTGCATCGATGGTAGGATTTGCGACCTACACAACTCCAATTCGCATTGCTGAACCATTTAAACAAATGGAAATAAATATCTCCTTACTGGAATCGGAATTAGCGTTAGATGAAGTTGTCATTTCAGGAACGATGAAAGAAGTAAGCCGCCTGGAGAGTCCCGTGCCCGTTGAAGTTTACTCACCTTTGTTTTTCAGGGCAAACCCGACACCATCTATTTTTGAATCACTGCAAAATGTAAATGGCGTGCGCGCACAAATCAATTGTAATGTTTGCAATACAGGAGACATTCACATCAACGGGTTAGAAGGCCCCTACACGATGGTATTGATTGACGGAATGCCCATCGTGAGCGGATTATCCACTGTGTATGGACTTACGGGAATTCCTCAATCACTGATTCAACGGGTAGAGATTGTAAAAGGACCGGCCTCTACATTATATGGTTCTGAAGCTGTGGGAGGATTGATCAATATCATCACCAAAAATCCGTTGTCGGCTCCGGTGGTATCGGTGGATGCCATGTCGACTTCGTGGGGTGAATACAATGCCGATATAGGAGTGAAGTGGAAAGTGAAAAAGGCACATGCATTGGTGGGTGTTAACTACTTTAATTATCAAAACCCCATCGACAACAATCATGACGGTTTTACTGATCTCACTCTTCAACACCGAATCTCGCTTTTTAATAAGTGGAATCTTGATCGGAAAGATCATCGGGTTTTTAATATGGCCATTCGCTACATCGGTGAAGATCGATGGGGCGGGCAAGTAAATTGGACACCGCATTATCGTGGGGGCAATGAACGCTACGGAGAAAGCATCTATACCAATCGATGGGAACTGCTGGGTCAATATCAATTGCCGGTAGCATGGCCTATTCAATTTCAATACAGCGCCACCCACCACCATCAAAACTCTTACTATGGCACGACCTATTACGATGCAAGTCAATTCATTGCATTTGGTCAGCTTTCCATTACGAAAAGAATGAATTCCCATGATTTGCTGATTGGCACTGCTCTACGGTATAATTATTATGATGATAATACACCCGCCACGGCTTCATTGGATGCAACTAACCGACCGTCTATTCAGTATTTGCCGGGAGTCTTTATACAGGATGAAATTACACTGAATCGACAGAACAAACTGCTGGCAGGAATTCGCTATGATCACAATACCATTCATGGTGCCATTCTTTCACCACGCCTCAATTACAAATGGAGTTCGGTAGATAAAAGGAACAACGTTCGCCTGAGTGTGGGCAATGGCTACCGGGTGGCCAATGTGTTCACAGAAGACCACGCGGCATTGACTGGAGCGCGCGAGGTTATCTTTCAAGAGGATTTAAAACCGGAAACATCGTGGAATGTAAATGTGAATTGGGTAAAGAAGGTGTATACCCAACGAAATGCGTTCATTACTTTTGATGCGACTACCTTTTACACGCATTTTCTAAATCGAATTATTCCGGATTACGAAAGCGATCCTAACAAAATAATCTATGCCAACCTGAATGGCTTTGCTGTTTCCAAGGGTGTTTCGCTTTCGATGGATGTTTCATGGCCGAGTGGTTTAAAAGCAATTTTAGGATCCACTTGGATGGATGTATCGATTCACAGAAATGGAATTTCCACGCAGCAACTATTGACGGAACGCTTTTCGGGTGTGTGGAATATTGGCTACCCGATCGGTAGAGGTTTTACGGTAGATTATACAGGTAATTTATACGGGCCCATGCGCTTGCCTTTGTTGGGCCCACTCGATCCGCGCAGCGAGTATTCGCCTTGGTGGAGTATTCAAAACATTCAATTGACAAAAACTTTTGCGAAGGGCTGGGAGATTTATGGTGGAGTAAAGAATCTATTAAACTACACACCACCTGCCAATAGCATCGCACGTGCATTTGATCCGTTCGATAAACAAGTGCAGTTTGATGCCAATGGACAGGTTTTAGCAACACCGGCAAATCCCCATGCATTGACATTCGATCCCACCTATGTCTTTGCACCCAATCAGGGAATTCGCGGGTTTGTTGGTGTTCGATTTACGTGGCACTAAGAAATTAGTTCTCAGCGCACGAGTTCTTCCAAGTGATGAATTTTAGCGATGTATTCTTTTTCCTTCCGCGACATTTCTTCCTGTGTAGCCGAGAGTTCTTCCATGTTTTGCCGCATTTCTTCTTCCTGCGATTTCATCACTTCGCTCTTCTCTTGCAGCTCGTGCACCATTCGCTTGGTACGCTCTGCTACTTTTACGCTAGTAATTGTTGAAGCCACACTTTCACTGATTTTTTGTACAAACTCGATTTCATGAGGTAACAACTTTCGGAATAGCGCGATTTCCAATACTCCGTGTACTTCTTCATTGATTTTAATAGGCACAATTAATACACAGTTAGGAGCTGCATCACCTAAACCTGAAGTGATACGGATAAAATCATTGGGAACATGGGTGAGATAGATTACTTCTTTTTCAAGATAGCATTGTCCAATTAATCCTTCGCCCAATGATACTTTTTGGTGAAGGAATTTCTTTCGGTTGTACGCATAGCAGGCCATCAGTTCTAGATGGGCATTTGTAGCATCTTCATCGTTGAGAATAAACAACGCGCCCTGATTTCCTGACAGGTACTTGACAATAAATTGAATGATGCTGTCGTAAAGTGCTTCTGCGTTGAGATCCGTTCTTCGCAAGATGCCACCAATTTCAGCCAAGCCAGCGGTAGCCCAGTTCCGTCTATTCGATTCTTCTGCATTCAATCGCAGGTTGTTGCGCATATTAATCAGCGCGTTCCCCATTTGATCTTGTTCGCTAAGCGGAGCAAATTCACTTTCATAGTTACCTTTTCCGATTTCCACGGCAAAATCCCGATTCGACTTTAATCCTTTGATCATGATGTTAATTGAGTCAACCATTTCACCGATCTCGTCATTTGTTTTAGTCACGTTGACTTCATTAATTTCTCCACGGCTGAGTGTGAGTATTAAATTCTTGAGTCGTGTAATTGGCTTCACAATAATGTTGCTAGAGATTTTTGATGCGGTGATTCCAATAACGGCATACAAGAGAATCGACATAATTACCAAATAGGTGAGCACAGTGTACGATGAATTTTTAATGCCCGTACTTTTCTCTAGACTTTCGTTTTTAGCTACTACCCATTTGTTGATGGAAGTGTTTAGTTCAGTCGATCGTGGTTTGATCGTTTCGTCCAGCGTTTTGATACATTGATCAATCACCACATCGTTGCTGTACAAAGAGTCTTCGCTCAGTTTTGCCATGATTTGCTGCGAACCTGCAATCACCGAATCAAACGTATCGATAATCTTTTTTTCTTCTCCAGTTTGATTTTCTGTGCCCAATGCATTCAGTATTCTGGCTTTGAGTTCGGGCCATTGTTTTTCCACTAAATGGCGTAAATCATCTTTATCTTTTTGATTGGGTTGATAAATCCAGTTGCTGGATAATTTGAAGGTGATATCATTCAAAGAGCTAAACTCTTTCAACGCAATGTAAGTGGGCAGAATTTGAGTGGAGATTTCGCGATCCACGCTGCGCAATCGTTGAATTGTAAAGAATGTGATGGCCGAAATTACAATCGCAATGATAATAATGGCGGCATATCCGGCTGCTATTTTAGCCGAGATACCTTTCAGATTGATCTTCATCGGTTAATTCGGTTACTCGATCGTTAAAACTACTTTTACTTTCGATTTGGCATCACCTGATAGGGAGCTCTGCGAAACAAAGCCAATCGCTCCAATCTCTTTCGATACGAATTCAATAATGTCGCTATCGGAAGCGAATTTGTCTTGAGGTTTTTCAGCGTTTTGATATTGCCGGTTGCTAAAGTAGCTTTCCACATCATCGGCATTCATATTCAATATTTTCGAATAGAAGGCATCACGTTCCGCGCATTTGGCTTTGCGGTCGGCAGGTAAAATATTTTTGTTGGTTTCGGGCCAGCGCTTTTTGATTTTTCGCAGCCAATAGAGTTTTGCTTCTCCGGCTGACAGTTTTTCTACCGGATTGTCATTATTTACAATGACAGCAATGCGTCCATCTAAAGGAGGTGCGAATGAGAATGAACTTAAGGATATAGATACAAGGATTAACCATGTTGTAGGACGTGTAAGTATCATTTTATTCATGACTCAACAGTTAAGGTTTACTACTTGAAATAAAATATTAAAAGGAAAATGCTAACTGCGTCTTTAGTGCCAACGTAGTTCCGTACCCTTTGTGATCACTCGAACCTGCTTCGGTTTTAAAAACGATGGTAGGTGTAAACTTATATCGAACTCCAAGATTAACGGAAGTTACATCTCCAAAAGCTTGATTCGTAAATTCATCAATCAACGGAAAGAATGGGTCTCCATTTTGGAAGCTTAAGGTTTCTCCATAAAAATAGGGGGTTAGTTTTCCGTTGGTTTTCAATCCAAGGTAAAGTACACCACCGCTAATGTTATAGGTTCCGAGTGTTTCATACGAATTGGTATGTTGATAGTATTCGGCAATTAATTCCAGTTTTTTCTCCGGATTGAAAAAAGAAACACTTCCGGCAAGAGCTGAATAAGTTAGTTTGTCGGCAATGGGAATATTGAATTCATTTAACATCCCTTTTTCGAGTGGATTAAAAATACCCGAAACGGATAATTTTAATCCTTCGGTCGGCTCTATTCCTACACGGGCCGTAGTAGAAATAGTTTTTCCGAGGGCATACGATGGGCCTAACAGACCTCCATTTTTACCTCTTCCGTTGGCGAGAAAAAAATCAAAGAAGAATCTGGATGAACCAATGTTTTCACCTTCGAGCATCACACCAATATCCCGGGTTTGTGTAAAACCTCCATCGTGCGTTGGTTGAATAATAAGTGGTCTTGAAATGGTTGGCTGCAATACTAACCCCAAGTTGTAATTCAGGTTCCAATAGCCAATTGGATTATATGTTTTTCCAATGCGTATGGCAAGATTGTCATTAATGGCATAGCGCAGATACAAGCGCTCTATTTCAGTAGAAGGCCCCGGAATGATGGACATATAGTGAATGTTTAATTCACCGGCTACCGTCACTCTTTCAGTTACCTGCGAGGTTACATAAATCACAAACTGCCCGCCTCTAAAGTAGGTTGAGTTAGACTTAGCATCATTGTTTAACGAGAAGTCTAATCCCGGTTGACCAAAAAACTTAATTTGTGTATTGCCTTGCCCGAAGGAAGTGACAGCAGCCAAAAGGCATGCTATGATGAG
This sequence comes from Cyclobacteriaceae bacterium, assembly GCA_013140555.1. Taxonomy (GTDB): domain Bacteria; phylum Bacteroidota; class Bacteroidia; order Cytophagales; family Cyclobacteriaceae; genus ELB16-189. The sequence goes on from JABFSO010000424.1 coordinate 16,125, forward strand.
ATATGGGGATAGTTTCATAATTGCGATTTTTAGTTTATGGTCTGATTGTCTGGTTGCATTTGTTTTAGTTTATCAATAGCGTGTCTGCGTTTATAGGAGCGTACATAAACGGAAATTTTATTTAGAAACGTTTTTAATAAATCTTCAATAAAAACACCCAAAAAGATAGTCTCACCGCGTAAGTGGTGGGTTTGAGTGAGTAAGTGGTAGGGAACTTTCTACGATGCGCTTAATCGTAACACGCACCGGGTTCCGGCCGCATGGCCTTGATCATCGAACAAGTCTACGATTTCCAAAAAATTTGAATCAGAACCTTTATAAATTATACGCAAACGGCTTTCGGTGATTTTCATTCCCATCGATTGCTGCTGTGGGAAGTTTTGCTCTTTAATCATGCGCGCCTTTTCTCGCCCAACTCCGTTATCTTCAATTTCGATTTCAATCCCATCTTTCCAATGCTTAAATTGAATGATGAGCTTACCGTTTCCTGATTTATTATAAAGACCATGCAGAATGGCATTTTCTACATACGGCTGGATGAGTAGCGGATAGATTTGTATCTGGTCGAGATCAATGGCTTCATCTACTTTTATGTAATATTCAAATTTGTTTTCAAACCGAATCTGTTCAATCTCAATGTAATTCTGAATCATGTTCAATTCTTCCGACAATCTGATTTTGGTTTGATTGGAACTGGAGAGGATGCCGCGAACTAATTTTGAAAATTTAGAAAGGTAATTGATGGCGTTCAGCCGATCGTTGCGTGAAATAAAGTATTGAATGGAATTAAATGCATTGAAAATGAAATGCGGATTCATGGCCGAACGAAGTGTCTGAAGCTGCAGCTCACTGATTTGCTGATTCAGTTGTGTTACTTCGCGCTCGTGCAACACATTGTTGGTGCGATCGATCGCAAAAACCGAAACTCCGATCTTGCGGTTATCTTCAATAATCGGGTTGAGCGAAAATTCATAAAACACTTCGTTGATCCACTGAGTTACTTTAAATGCCTCGCCATGCAATGCGCGCATGTAATATTCAATCCATTGATTGATAAATGAAACGGTGGGCAATTCTTTTGAAAAGAGGGGAATCATTCGTTGCCCAATAGCAAAATCAAATTGGTGGATATTATTTAATAACTCTCTTAATGCATTGTTGATGGTTAGCAATTTAAATTCGCGATCGACCGACCATATGTACAAGCTGGTATTGTTTACGATGGAAGCCATGTTCGCTTCGTTTTGACGAATTTGCGAATTCATGGCCAGCAACTCCATCTCCGCTTCTTTTCTACTAGTGATATCAGTGCCGTTAAAGGAAATCCCAATCACTTCGCCCGAGCTAGTGATAATGGGATCGTAGCGTAAGATCCACCATTTACTTAGTTTGGGGTGATTAATTTTGATTTCTTTTTCAAACTTAATACCGGACAGCGCATCGTAGTAGTGCTTCAAAAACTTGTCGCGCTTTTCTATGCTGGCGTAGTTTAAAATCGATTCGCCAATTTGAATTTGCTTGTTAAAAATAACTTGTATGAAGTTCGCAGCTACTTTATTATACCCTAATATTTTTGCCTGCTTACCCAACAGAAATATAGAATCGGTGGAGCTTTGAAAGTAGGCATCTACCAGCACCGACTTGCTATATAATTCTGCCAATGTCTTTTTTTCTTCGGTTATGTCTTTGAGTAGCAACTGTCGAATCGAGGAATTTGTAATGCTGGACAGTTGGCATTGAATGATTCGTAGTTTAGCGGTTTTGGTTACCCACACCGATTCAAATTGATAAGCAGTAGAGACTTTGCTACTGATCCATTGCTTGAATTTATCAGAAGCTTCTTGTGAGTAGATCAGCTTCACGATATGCATATCGCGAAGCTCTGGTTGGGTGTATTCCGTGATCAGCGCTGCAGCCGGGTTGGCCTCCACACACTTACCATCCTGATCTACAAAGAGAATCCCTTCTGATAAATTAGTGAAAAGTGATTGGAGTCTTTCTAGTTGACTTGGAGTTGGGTTCGACAGGTGAGAAGATTCTGGTATTTTAAAAAATTGCAATAGCTTTCCTTCCTGTATATTCTTAATGCCGATATGGAACAATGACTGGTTATCAATTGTAGGAAGAAGGATCGGCAGTGTGATCTGTTTTTCGTTTTGCAAGGAAGCACAAGCTTGACTTAAATCAGGCGAAAAGAAGGTGAGCGGAGATCCTTGTAATTCATTCTTTTGAAAGGTGTGTTTAAAGCAATCATTGCAAAACGTGATAGACAAGTTCTTATCCAAGATAAGAATGGGAATATCCAGTGCATTGAATACCTCTTTCATCCTCTCCATAGTTACTTACTAAAGAGATGCAAGAATGCTTCTTTTTTTCGTTTCGAAACATCTAAAAAGGTTCCGTTCGATAATACAATTTGGCCGCCTTCGCCACGGATGTATTGCTTAATGCAATTCAGGTTTACCAGATATGAATTATGAACCCGAAAGAAGTCGCAATCGGTTAATAAGTCTTCATATTCTTTGAGTGTACGTGTTACAAGTTGTTTTTTACCATCCGCAAAATGATGGATGGTGTAGTTGCTGGAAGCTTCACAGTAAATGATATCGCTTACTTTAACAAACACCAAGCCACTGGCTGTGGGCAACGCCAATTTATAGTTTTGCGATTGTGTGTTCTTGAGATTTAAAACGAATTGCTCAAGTCGGGCATCGGGTATGGAATGATTGGCCCGCGGTGCTTGCCTTTTTTTCCTCACTCGTTCGATGCAGTTGTTTAGCTCCGCTATGTCGATGGGTTTAAGTAAGTAATCGAGCGCTGAAAATTTAAATGCTTTGAGGGCATATTCTGCATACGCGGTTGTAAACACGACTTCGAAAGAGGGGTTTTCAATTTTAGTGAATAAATCAAAGCCGGTTTCGCGTTGCAATTGAATATCCAAGAAAAGTAAATCCACCGGATTTTGACGCAGGGCTGAGATCGCTTCTGAAATGTTGCCGCACAATGCTACGACTGTTACGTCTTCACAGAAGTCCTGTAAAAGAATGCGTAAATTTTCACGACTTTTTAATTCATCATCTACGATGATACAGGAAAGGGGAGTCATAACCGGGGAAGTTGTTGTTATGTTGAGTTAAAAAAATGCAGCAGATTAAGTCGTTAAAACATCAGTCATCACTGCTTCCTCCAATTTTACACAAATCGTCCATGCCTAAATGTAACAATGCATCTCCGGCATTCACCACGGGGTTGTTATTCAATCCCACCACATAGCCCGTTACAGGCGATTTAATTTGTTCTTTAAATTCACCGAAAGGGTCTGTCAAGTTTCCTACTACTTGCAACTTGTGAACATAGTCACCACATTTTATCGTGGGTTGAAACAATCCTGCTGTGCGGGCACGTGCCCACGATGAACTCCAGATGATTCGATTGGGCTCTTTTGGCTCCGGTGCCCAATCAATCATATTCAAATGCTTCATCAGGCGTAGCGTTCCATTAATACCTTCTTCAATAGCATATTGATCCATGCGCAACGATTCACCGCCTTCATACACAATAATGTTCTTTCCTTTCTTAGCGGCCGTTTGGCGCAGTGAGTGTGGACGGAAAGGAGAATCGATGGTGAAAGGTGCGTGAAAGGCATACGCCAATTCTACATTTCGTGGTTCTTGCATCATGCAGCGCACTTGCGGATAGTTTGTGCGCATGGCACCGCCTGTGTGAAAGTCTATTCCGTAATCAATATTGGGAATGATATCGTGCGTGAGGTGATAGGCAACACGCGAAGCGAGTGATCCGGATTTACTTCCTGGAAACGAACGATTAATATCTTTGCCATCGGGCACTTCGCGCGAATAATTTAAGAAACCATACACATTGATAATTGGCATGCACACCGTAGTGCCTCGAAGTACGCGGTTGTGGCCACTGTCAATGAGTCTGCGTACAATTTCCATTCCGTTAATTTCATCGCCATGCATACCGGCTGTGAGTGCGAGGGTAGGGCCGGGCTCCGGTGCCCGATAGACATAAATCGGTGTGTCGATTTGTGTGCGCGAGGGCAGCCGTGCAATGTTGATATTGATCTCTTTAAATTCACCGGGGCGAATTTCGTGATCGGCAATGGAAATAGTTTTCATGAGTGTATGAGTGATCAGGCATTTACTTTGTCTTTCTGGATTTTTTTCTTGCCTGCATTTTTTTCCAGATACTGAATGATTTTGCTTCCGATATCTACTTTGGTGGCGCCTTCAATTCCTTCCAAACCGGGCGATGAGTTGACTTCAATAATCAGCGGTCCACGCTTGGAGGGAAGCATATCGACACCGGCAACACCTAATCCCATTTTTTTTGCCGCAGTGATGGCAGTGTATTTTTCTTGTAGGTTTAGTTTTACTACAGTAGCATGCCCACCGCGGTGCAGGTTCGATCGGAATTCGCCATCGCGCGCCTGTCGCCTCATGGCACCCACCACTTCGCCATTCACAATAAAGGCACGAATGTCGGCACCTTTTGCTTCTTTGATAAACTCCTGCACAATGATACGTGCCTTCACGCCATGAAAGGCTTCGATCACTGACTGAGCAGCCTTTTTGTTTTCCGCTAAAACGACACCCAATCCCTGCGTGCCTTCCAACAATTTAATCACCACGGGTGCACCGCCTACTGCTTCGATTACGCCTTCGGTATCTTTGGAGTAATCCATGAACATGGTTTTTGGAAGATCTAATCCGGCTCTTGATAATATTTGCAAACTGCGCAGCTTATCGCGCGAGCGAATGAGAGCCTGCGACTCTACGGCCGTAAATACTTTCATCATTTCAAACTGCCGTACGACTGCTGCACCGTAGAAGGTAACAGAGGCACCTATCCGCGGAATAATGGCATCAAAATAATCTAATCTCTTGCCGTTGTACCACACCATCGGGTTCTTTTTCTCAATCAGCAATACACACTTCATGTGGTCGATGATTTCTACTTTGTGTCCGCGCTGCTCGCCTGCTTCTTTCAGACGCCTGGTAGAATACAGCTTTGCATCTCTGGATAATATACCAATGTTCATAGAGGAGAATTTTTCGATTGAAAGTACAAATCTTTTTGAGTTACATCGATGAGGAAACGATTTCTTAATATCTTCCTTCCCAGCAAAACCGGAAAGCGTAGCTTTTCGCGATCACTCAGTGAAAATTCGGCACGAATGCGCCTGTCAAAAATTTTGATGGTGGTTTTAATGATGAAGCGCATCTCGGCTTCGCCAAAGGAGTTCTTTACTTCTCGTTGGGTGAACTTCTTAAATGTAAACTTCATGCCGGTAAACTCCGGATGTTCTTCATCCAGCAGCACAAATTCAAGTTTGCCATTGACCACCTGTGCGCTCGAGCAATGCAGGCTGCAGGTGTACGCACCGGTATCAATTTTTGCATGAATGTTTTCCAAACCTAGTTTGGGGAAATCTACGCGGTCGGATCGTCCTAATATTTGCATGCAAAATCCTAAGCTAACTTATTTTGAAAAATAAAAAAAGCCCTGCTTTTTGAGCAAGGCTTTGACATGCGATGGAATGAAATTATCCTTTGGCAATCTTGAAAGATACCGAAGTATTTTCCCAGCTCAATACAATATTGCTACCATCAATGGCGATGGTAAAGCTTTCTACAAAGGCAGCAGCTTTGTAGAAAGCTTTACCATCGCCATTGATGGTAGCAATATTGTATTG
>JABFSO010000140.1 GCA_013140555.1 Cyclobacteriaceae bacterium
ATATCGGCCTTCAATTTATCGTATTGACCCTTACCTACATTTTCGATCAGCAACAAAACAAGCTTATTGAAAAAATTGAAACGCAAAACACTAAGTTAAAACTTAGCCAGGAGGAAATTGAAGCGCAGAATGAAGAACTTACTCAGAGTCAAGAAGAATTGTCTTCAAAGCGAAATTTAGTTGAGAGCCAGAATCTAGCCCTCATTGAGGCTGGCAAAATCATTGAGCAAAAAAATCAAGAGCTCGTAAACAAAAACGATGAACTCGAAATCGAAATTGAAAAGCGCACAAAAGAGTTAGTTGAATACACACAGCAGCTGGAGCAATTCGCTTTTATCTCTTCGCATAACTTGCGTGCGCCCATTGCACGAATCTTAGGTTTAGGGAATCTACTCGAAATATCACACGACCCGGAAGATGAAGCACAGATTAAGAAAAATCTAATAGTATCAGCACAAGAACTTGATCGGGTGGTAAAAGACCTCAATACTATTTTAGAAATCAAAAATTCAAATCATCAAATAGCTCACACGGTTCGATTCGAAGAAGAATTAAAGCTATTGCTGGTTGGCTTAGAAAAAGATTTAAATGATTCAAACACATCGCTCACATTCGACTTTAGCGAAGCGCCTCTTATCAAAACCATTCGCCCTTATCTGGATAGTATTTTGATTAACCTGATCAGCAATGCTATTAAGTACCGAGACTTTGAACGCAGGCCAGAAATAAAAATTAAAACCAGCCAAGTCGGTGAATTTATTTGCCTTTCTGTTTCTGACAATGGAATTGGATTGAATCTTAAACTAGTTCAAAAAAAGATATTCACCATCTACAGCCGCTTTCATACCCATGTAGAAGGCAAAGGACTTGGTCTCTATCTGGTAAAAGCGCAGGCAGAGGCATTGGGAGGTAAAGTAGAGGTAGAAAGCAAAGAAGGAGAAGGAACAATCTTTACTGTATTTCTAAAGTCCAAAGAATAAATTATCTTAAAATATTCCACTCTTCGTTGAGCACAGCAATAGCTTGGTGTGCCGTTAAATCAAATTGACAAGGAACAACCGATACATAGTTGTTAGCGATAGCCCACTCATCATTATCTTCTGCTTTATCAAAATTGACAAAGTTTCCGGTCATCCAAAAATAACTTCTTCCGTATGGATCAAATCGTTGATCAAACTCTTCTACCCATTTGGCGTTGGCCTGACGACAAACACGAATACCTTTCAATGGTTCATTTCTTTTGGCAGGAATATTCACGTTAAGTGCAACACCTTTAGGCAAACCCTTATCCAACACCTGTTGCACAATTTTTTTTATCACATCGCCTGTGTGCGAAAAGTCTGCTTTGTGGCTGTAATCGCAAAGTGAAAATCCGATAGCGGGTACACCTTCAATCGCACCTTCGATAGCAGCGGACATGGTGCCCGAATAAAGTACACTGATGGATGTGTTGCTCCCGTGATTGATTCCGCTCACCACCACATCGGGTTGTCTGTCGTTTTTCAACACAAAGTGACGTGCCATTTTAATACAGTCTGCAGGTGTGCCGCTGCACTCATACGCACGTACGCCTTCAAAAATAAAAGACTCATTTAGTCGCAGTGTATCGCCAACGGTAATAGCATGTCCCATTCCCGATTGCGGGCCATCCGGTGCTACTACCAGCACATCTCCTAATTCTTTCATGACGGTAACTAAATTTAGAATTCCGCGTGAGGTGATGCCATCGTCATTCGAAACTAGAATCAAGGGTCTTGCCATACTTTATTATTTTATTAATGAATTGTAATACTCTATAATACGGGCCAGCTCATACTTATTTTCAAAATCGAGCTTGTTATCTTTTGCAAAGCCTTTCACCTCTCGCTCTCTAGCGTCCATCAACCGAAGCCAATTGTTCTTACGGCCTTCAAAATCAGAAATAGTACCATCAGGCTTCAAAAGGAAGTAGGCCATTACTAGCATCAATTGTCTGCTGGAACCATAAAAATAGTTGATCGAATTATTCACAGTTCGATATTCTAATCGCTCGCGACACAATACGGTAAGTTTACCTTCCACGAGCAGCTCAAAAAAGACGGGCGACTTATAGGTGTTGTTTTCAGAATAAGGCAGCGAATAAAATTGTCGGTATCTTTTAGCGGTGGTATCAAAAATTTCAAAGAATAGCACTTTGCGAGGAGAATAACTCATCATCTGACTCTTCACTTTCACTTGAATGATGTCTTGCTTCATATCCTGCGATTGCTCGTACTTAATCAGTCCTCGCAACGTATCGCCTGATTCAAGCACTGCCTTGCCTTCATGCCATAATTCAAAAGCAAACTGCTGTGCTTTCGAGGCTTGATATGAAATAATAAAAATGAATAGTCCAATTATTTTCCGCATCACTTCTTTAATATCATGTGCCCTAACTTATCGCGTTTAGTTAACAAATATTTTTCGTTGTGTTGATTGGGGGTAATTTCAATTGGAATGTTTTCCACGATCTCTAATCCATATCCCATCAACCCTACTCGTTTTTTAGGATTGTTTGTGATTAACCGAATTTTGGAAATTCCCAGATCATGCAATATCTGAGCACCAATTCCATAATCCCGATTATCCATATCAAAACCTAATTGCAAATTAGCTTCTACTGTATCCAACCCTTGCTCCTGAAGTTTATATGCTTTTAACTTATTGAGTAACCCGATGCCCCGGCCCTCTTGTTTCATATAAAGCACAACTCCTTTCCCTTCTTGTTCTACCATTTTCATCGCGCTGTGCAATTGCGGTCCACAATCGCAGCGGCAGGAACCAAAAATATCGCCTGTCACACAAGAGGAGTGCACGCGCACCATCACCGGCTCATCTTTTTCCCACGTTCCTTTTACCAACGCCATGTGTACTTCTTTGGTGTTAACTTGCTCGTACGCCACCAATTGAAAATCTCCTTGTGACGTAGGCAACTGAACATCAACTTGGCGCACCACTTGCTTCTCTTTATTCATGCGGTACGCAATGAGATCTTTGATCGTCACCAACTTCAATTTAAATCGTTCGGCCACCTTAACCAAATCCGGCAGTCGCGCCATGCTTCCATCTTCATTACAAATTTCCACCAGCACTCCGGCTGGTCGGAATCCGGCCAATCGGGCAAAGTCGATAGCGGCTTCGGTATGACCCGATCTGCGCAACACGCCTTCGCGTTTTGCTTTGAGTGGAAATATATGACCGGGTTTACCCAACTCCTCGGGTTTAGTTTCTGGATCGACCAACGCTTTGATCGTTTTAAAACGATCGTGTGCCGATATGCCCGTAGTGCAGCCGTGACCAATTAAATCCACCGATACAGTAAACGGAGTTTCGAAGGCAGCCGTATTTTTTCCTACCATTAATTCAAGACCCAACTCTTCGCAGCGATCTTCAATGATGGGAGCGCAGATCAAACCACGGCCGTGTGTTGCCATAAAGTTGACAATCTCCGGGGTAATGGTTTCAGCCGCACAGATGAAATCACCTTCGTTCTCGCGGTCTTCATCATCGACCACGATAATCACTTTGCCATTTTTGATTTCTTCGATGGCCTCTTCGATTGTATCTATTTTCAGTTTGTCCATTTTATCTCAGTAAATTTATTTTCTTTCTAACAATTGTACACCTAATCTGGTTCAGGATTTGGTTTTTGTATTCCAAATCTTGTAGTAATCACTTTGCGATCACAATGCCCAGCAATCCTGCCAACTCCGACTCCGCCTTTTTCAAACCGGTTTGCATGTCTAAGGCTTTGTCTAATTCATCCCAGTTGCCACCGACCTCAGCTTGCTTCACTACCATCAGATTTTCTTCCATCATTTTTTGTACTACCCTAAATTTCAGTCGCAACACATTGGTTAATGCCAAGTCATTCAAAACATCTTGTTCTTTTGAAAAATAAATATGAAACTTCTCACTCCAATGCTGACTCGTGGCATAGCGTGGTGTAATCAACTCCGTCACCATTCGTTTTACATCTTCACTGCCATTTCTCAAAAAGTATTGATTGTCGATAGTTAATCCTTTAGCTAAGCCACTTTTAAAAGCCTCATAAATTTCTTTAAAAACCGGATGCGTAAATTCTACATCTTCCAGTTCACGCAATAAGAAATCAGACAGATTTTGCTCTTCTAATTTTTGATCGGCATAGTTCAAGAGCAAGCGAATCGTTTCTCGCTCCTGATAAAAAACCATGCCCTGCGCATCCACTTTGGTTGGTGATGCTTCAATGTCTTCTATCGGCAGGGGCGCTTCTTGCTGCTCACGAATAGCTTCCTTCTCATTCTTGCGCCTTTCACCAATCAGTACTTTGTTCAGCTCCGCCAGCAAAACGGATTCAGTAATATTGAGCAGGTGACTGGTCTCCTGAATATATACTGATCTTTTGATCGGATCTGGGATCAGCGCAATGCTGGTAACTACCTCTTTGATGGATTCTGCTTTTCGAATCGGATCGCCAGCAGCCTCTTTGGCAAACAAACTTGTTTTGAACGATACAAAATCTTGTGTGTGGTCCTTCAGGAACTGATGAAATGCCGTAGTGCCTACTTTTCGTGAATAGCTGTCCGGATCTTCGCCATCCGGAAACAACACCACGCGCACGTTGAGTCCACCTTTCAAAATCATGTCAATGCCGCGCAATGCTGCCTTGATACCGGCCGAGTCGCCATCGAATAAAACAGTGACGTTTTCGGTAAAGCGATGGATGAGTTTGATTTGACTTTCAGTGAGTGCTGTGCCCGAAGAAGCAACCACATTGTCCACATCAGCCTGATGCATGGAAATAACATCGGTGTATCCTTCCACCAAATAACAAACATCATGTTGGCGGATGGCATTTTTTGCCTGATACAAACCGTAGAGCACATCACTCTTGTGGTAAATATCGGTTTCAGGTGAATTAATGTACTTAGGCTGATTTTTGTCTTTGCCCAACATGCGGGCCCCAAAGGCAATCACCTTTCCGGAAATATTATGAACCGGAAAAATCACCCTTCCTCGAAAGCGATCATAGGAGCTGCCGTCCTCGCGTTTCACCACCAGGCCGGTCTTCTCTAACAAATCTTTGTTATACCCTTTCGCAATGGCCTCGCGACTGAAGTTTTCCCAGCCTTCCAGCGCAAAGCCCAATTCAAATT
>JABFSO010000372.1 GCA_013140555.1 Cyclobacteriaceae bacterium
CGCTTAATGGTGAACAAAAGAGCGCATGCCAGCGGTATCCCTGCCATTCAGGAAAGTTTGAAAGGGATGAATCATCAAATGCTACACGTCTTAGAAAATCATGATGAGCAGCGCATCGCTGCACCGTTTTTTGCAGGCGATGCATGGAAGGCAGTTCCCGCCATGGTAGTAAGTTCAACGATTGATCAATCACCGGTGATGATTTATTTTGGTCAGGAAGTAGGAGAGGACGGAGCCGGAGCAGAAGGTTTTGGTGGCGAAGACGGTCGCACCACCATGTTCGATTATTGGGGAGTTCCGAAACATCAACTATGGGTGAATGATGGAAAATTTGATGGCGGTAAATTAACAGATGAACAAAAACAACTTCGCCAGTTCTATGGCGATATTTTGAAATTGGCTTCTACCAATCAGGCCATTTCACAAGGAAACTACTTTGATCTGACCGTTTCAAATTTTCAAAACGGAAACATCTCTCCCTTTGTAAGCGCCTATGCCCGGTGGATTGGAGAAGAAAATTTGTTGATCATTTCAAACTTCAACTCTAAAACAGAGAAAATCAAAATTGTTATTCCGGAGACATTAGCCGGCAGTTTGAAATTAGAAAAAGGCAAAGCCTATGTGGGCCGCGATTTAATGCGCAGCGGTGCAGAGATTGGTATCAACGAATCATTAACAGCCGAAATGGAATTGCCCGCATACAGTTCATTCATTTTAAAAATCAAATAGTTCATGCAAGGAAAGGCGAGAGTAATCATTGAGAATGTTCAACCGCAAGTAGACGGAGGTCTTTATCCGGCTAAGCGCACGGTAGGAGAAACGGTAGAAGTTAGTGCTTCTATTTTTGGCGATGGCCACGATCACATTCGCGCAGCGGTTTTGTATAAAAAGCAAAACGCAAAAAAGTGGAATAGTGTTGAACTACAACCTACTTTCAATGACGATTGGCGCGCATCTTTTAAAGTAGAAGAACAAGGCATCTATGTTTTCACCGTGCAGGCATGGATCGATCATTTCGACACGTGGTACGATGGATTTAAAAAGAAGGCTACTGCAAAAGTAGATGTAAAGGTAGAGTTGATGGAAGGTGCCATCTTTTTAAAGACGTTGGCCGAAAATGGCAAAGCGAATCTCTTAAGTTTAGCCACCAAGTTAGAGAATACCGATCAGCATCAGGCCGCAGTGGAGTTAGTGCTGAGTGAAGGCTTTGCGCAGATTGTTAAAGACTATCCACTAAAAGAAAACGAAACCACCTACGCGCACGAGTTACAGGTTTTAGTAGAAACCAAAAAGGCAAACTTCAGTGCATGGTATGAATTTTTTCCGCGCTCCAGTTCACTCGAGCCGGGCAAGCATGGCACCTTTCAAGATTGTGCGAAGCTGTTGCCCCGCATTTCTAAAATGGGTTTTGATGTTTTGTATTTTCCGCCCATTCATCCTATCGGCAAACTGAATCGCAAAGGGAAAAATAACAACGTGCGTGCGCAAAAAGGTGAGCCTGGTTCTCCATGGGCCATAGGTAGCGATGAAGGAGGACATAAGTCAGTGCTTCCGGCATTGGGCACGCTTGAAGACTTTAAGAAATTAGTGGCCGATGCGAAAGCGTTGGGAATCGACATTGCGATGGACATTGCATTTCAATGTGCTCCTGACCACCCGTATGTGAAGGAACATCCGGATTGGTTTAAGCAGCGCCCGGACGGATCGATTCAATATGCAGAAAATCCACCGAAGAAATACCAAGATATCTATCCATTCAATTTTGAGTCAGATGATTGGAAGAACCTGTGGGAAGAATTGAAATCCGTTTTCATTTTCTGGATTGAACAAGGTGTTACTGTTTTCCGTGTCGACAATCCACATACGAAACCCATTCCTTTTTGGGGTTGGGTGATTACGGAAGTTCACAAGCAGTATCCGGATATCATTTTCCTTTCGGAAGCTTTCACTCGCCCGCGCATCATGGCCTCGTTGGCTAAAGTCGGTTTCACGCAATCCTACACTTACTTCACATGGCGTGTATCCAAGCAAGAGTTGGTAGAATACATGAACGATTTGATCAACGGTCCTTCGCGCAATTACTTCCGACCGAACTTCTGGCCTAATACACCTGACATTCTACCGTATCATCTGCAAAATCAAGGTGAGAATAGTTTTATTCTTCGCTATGCGTTGGCAGCAACCTTATCATCCAATTACGGAGTCTACGGACCTTCGTATGAGTTTTTAGAAAACACACCGATTGAAGGAAGAGAGGAATACTTGAATTCCGAAAAATTTGAAGTGCGTCACTACGATTGGAAGCGAACCAATCGCATGACGGACATTATGGGTTTGCTCAATCAGGTTCGTCAACAAAACGAGGCGTTGCACTCAACTTGGAATTTGCAATTCTGCCCGATTGAAAATCCACAACTCATCGCGTATCTCAAAACAACAGATGATCTGTCAAACATTATTTTAGTGATTGTCAATCTCGATCCAAATGGAAAGCAATCGGGGTATGTGCAGTTGCCAAAAGATAAATTGAAGTTGAGCGATAAGATCAATGTCAAGTTGCACGACCTGATTACCGATGAGCACTACACGTGGACACAAGAGTGGAACTTCGTTGAGTTAAATCCATTTAAGATGCCATTCCACTTATTTAAGTTAGAAATTCACGAGTCAAATATGTAAGCCTATGGCAGCCGTAAAAAATGATCCGCTTTGGTTTAAAGACGCCATCATTTATGAAATAAGTGTTCGTGCATTTTATGATAGCAATGGCGATGGTATTGGCGATTTCCAGGGTTTGATCCAGAAGTTAGATTATCTCGAAGACCTCGGAATCAATACATTGTGGCTTCTCCCATTTTATCCATCACCGTTGAAAGATGATGGTTTTGATGTAAGTGAATACTGCGACATTCATCCGGACTACGGCACGCTTGCAGACTTCAAGTTGTTTCTGAAGGAAGCGCATCGAAGAGGAATAAAAGTAATTACTGAGCTCATTTTAAATCATACTTCCGATCAACATCCGTGGTTTCAAAAGTCACGTAAGGCGCGCTCCGGATCGAAGTACAAAGACTATTATGTTTGGAGTGAAACGCCAGATAAATTCAAGCAAGCTCGGGTCATGTTTTCAGATGATGAAGCTTCGAATTGGTCGTGGGATAATCAAGCGAAAGCTTATTTCTGGCATCGCTTTTACCGTCATCAACCGGAATTGAATTTCGAAAATTCGGAAGTTCAGTTGGAGATGATTAAAGTAATCGACTTTTGGTTGAAGATGGGTGTGGATGGATTTCGATTGGCTTCGGTTCCGTTTCTGTTTGAAGAAGAAGGAACCAATTGCGAAAACCTTCCCCAAACACATGCCTTCATCAAAAAGATTCGCGCCCACATCGACAATCACTACGAAGATCGCATCTTAATGGCCGAAGCCAATTTGTGGCCGGAAGATGCAGCACAATATTTTGGCGATGGCAAAGAGTGTCACATGAGTTTCAACTATCCACTCATGCCTCGTTTGTTTTTAGGTTTGCGAACGGAAGACAGTTATCCGATCATCGATATCATTGAACAGACACCGGCCACTCCGCTTAATAGTCAGTGGGCTTTGTTTTTGCGCAACCATGATGAGATTGGTTTAGACATGGTGACGGAAGAAGAGAAAGATTATCTCTTCAAAGCGTATGCTACCGATCCACATACAAAACATAATCTGGGTATCCGCAGAAGGTTAGCGCCACTGCTCAATAATGATCGTAGAAAAATTGAATTATTGTATACGATTTTGTTCTCCTTACCGGGAACTCCGGTGCTTTATTACGGAGATGAAATCGGAATGGGCGACAACATCTATTTAGGCGATCGCTTTGGTGTTCGCACTCCGATGCAGTGGAACATGAACATCAATGCAGGTTTTTCTGATGCAAATCCGCAGAAATTGTATTTGCCGGTGATTACCGATCCGGTATATCGCTATGAGTCGCTAAATGTGGCCACGCATGAAGAGAACCCATCATCATTGATGTGGTGGGTGAAAAATGTGCTAGCGATGCGCAAGCGACTCAATGTGTTTGGTAGGGGTGATTTGAAGTTTATCGAAAGCAGCAATGCTAAAGTACTAGCCTTCGCGCGAACACACCAGAATCAGCGCATGATAGTCGTGGCAAACTTATCCCAGTTCTCCCAGGCTACGACTTTAAATCTGGCCGATTACAAAGATTGTGATATCACCGAAGTATTTAGTCAGAATCGCTTCATGAATGTAGGCGATGGTGACTACTCAATCACTATCGGACCGTATGGATACTTCTGGTTTCAGGCGGATGCCGGTGAGAAAAAAGATGTGGTAAGCACCAACACGGATTTGTTTTTATACAAAACAGATATTTCGTGGGAACGCTTGTTCTTCAACTACAACGAAGTGCGCGTGTTCGAAAGAAAAATTCTTCAGCCGTTCATGAAGAAGTGCCGGTGGTTTGGCGGAAAGGCGAAGGTGATCAGTAAAATGAGTATTCACAAAGTCATTCCATTGAAGGTGGAAGGAGAAACTCATTTTCTCACGATCATCGAGGTAGACTATGTGCAACGCTTGCCGGAGTTTTACTTTTTGCCGATGTGCTTTGTTCCTACGGAGAGTATTTTTGATCGTATTGAATACACTGCACAAAGCGTGGTGAGCCGTGCTGAAATTCAAGGTGTATCCGGATTTATTTTAGACAGCAGCTATGATAAAACTTTCCGCGATTTTCTGTTTACCGGAATGGATCGCAAGTTGCGTGTGAAAGAAGATGAAGGCACACTGGAGTTCAATTCAAGTGTCTATGCAAAGCTAAATTCGGATAAAGTAGAATCTAAAATACTAAAGGCAGACCAGAGTAACACAGCGATCATCTACAATGATCAGTACTTCTTCAAATTCTATCGTAAGATTGAAAATGAAATCAATCCCGATCTTGAAATAGTTCGCTTCTTATCAGAAAATACAAGCTTCCGCAATGCGCCTAAGTACGCAGGAAGCATTGAGTACCGCGACAATGAAGGCAAAGTTACTGTGTTTGGCTTGCTGCAGGAGAAAGTCGAAAACCAAGGCGACAGTTGGGTGATGACCATTGACTCGGTAGGCCGCTTTTATGAGCGTGTGATGGCCAAGGCGAAAAAAGAAAAATTGCCGAAGTTGGTCAATCGTGATGCGATTAAGTTTGAAGAAGCTCCCGAATTAATTCAAGAGTTTATCGGCCGTGGTTTTTATGAAAGAGTGGTTCGCTTAGGTCAACGCACAGCAGAGATGCACTTAGCGCTGGCATCTGATTCGGTGACACCTGCATTTGCACCGGAATATTTCTCCGCCAATTACCAGCGTTCGTTGTATTCGAGCTTACGCAAATTGCTACGCGATCGCTTTAAGTTGTTGGAGCAAAGTCTTCCTAAACTCAATAGCGAAACACAAAAATTGGCAGAAGAGGTTTTGAAAATGGAAGATGATATTCTGGAATGCTTCAGTCAGATTTATCAAACTAGAATCAGTGCCATCAAAACACGCATTCATGGCGATTATCATTTAGGTCAGGTGCTGTTTACCGGTAAGGATTTTATCATCATTGATTTTGAAGGCGAACCCGGCTTTAGCTTCAGCGAGCGCAGACTGAAGAAGAATCCATTGAAAGATGTGGCGGGGATGATGCGTTCGTTCCACTATGCGGCCTTCGGAAAAATATTGTTAAATGAAAACTACCGCGAGAAGGATTTGGAATTCTTAGAACAGTGGGCCGAGCAATGGCAGCATTATGTAAGCCGATTCTATCTCGGTGCGTATCTCGAAAAAATGGGCATGGAGAAATCACTATCAGATGAAGACGAAGTGTTGATTCGTACCTACCTTTTAGAAAAAGCGGTGTATGAATTGGGCTACGAACTAAACGGAAGACCAGATTGGGTAAACGTACCGCTCCGTGGCATTCGTTATCAGATGTTACGCTATGCGCAGGCAAAGGAAGCTAAAGGAAAGAAATAATTAACTGAAAAAATATGGGCAAAAAGGCATCAACCAAATCAACTGTAGAAGAGCCGGATCACTTCAGTTTGTTAACCGACTACGACATACATCTGTTTCGTTCGGGAAAGCATTTCAAGTTGTATGAAAAGCTGGGAGCCCACACAGCCAAATTCAAAGGGCAGGAGGGAACCTACTTCGCAGTGTGGGCACCCAATGCTCGGGCTGTTTCGGTAATCGGAAATTTCAACTATTGGAATAACAACGACCACAAGCTTGCTCCTCGCTGGGATGAATCTGGAATTTGGGAAGGTTTCTTTGTAGGCGTTAAGAAAGGCGAAGCATACAAATATGCCATTCACTCCAACACCGGAGAATATTTAGAGAAGGCAGACCCGTTTGCGTTCTATGCGGAGATTGCACCTGCAACAGCGTCCATCATTTGGGATCACGAATACAAGTGGAAAGATTCATCGTGGATGCACGAGCGCAAGCAATCCATTGGCAAACCCAAACCGTATTCTGTTTACGAAGTACATTTGGGTAGCTGGCGCAGAAAGCTGGAAGACGGAAATCGATCACTCAGTTATGAGGAATTGGCTGATGAATTGGTGTATTATGTAAAAGAAGCTGGCTTCACGCACGTGGAATTTTTACCCGTGATGGAACATCCATTTTTCGGTTCGTGGGGATACCAACTTACAGGTTACTTCGCACCAACCAGTCGCTTCGGCAATCCACAAGATTTTATGAAGTTGGTTGATGCATTGCATCAAGCCGACATTGGTGTGATCTTGGATTGGGTGCCTTCGCATTTTCCGGGCGATGCACATGGCTTGTATAAATTTGACGGAACGAATTTGTTTGAACACTCCGATCCCCGCAAGGGTTTTCATCCCGATTGGAGTAGCTACATTTACAATTATGGTCGTAACGAAGTGCGTTCCTTTTTGATTAGCAACGCGCTCTTTTGGTTAGATATATTCCATGCCGATGGATTGCGTGTAGACGCTGTAGCTTCGATGTTGTATTTGGATTATTCGCGCAAAGCAGGCGAATGGATTCCAAATGAGCATGGAGGTAACGAAAACCTGGAGGCGATTTCATTCCTTAAAGAATTCAACGAAGTAGTGTATGGCCAATTTCCCGATGCGGTTACCATTGCGGAAGAATCGACTGCATGGCCAAGCGTTTCACGCCCTACCTACATGGGTGGTTTAGGCTTCGGACAAAAATGGATGATGGGATGGATGCACGATACGCTCCATTATTTCAAACTAGATCCTGTTCATCGCAAATATCACCAAGACGAAATCACCTTTAGCATCATTTATGCGTTCACTGAAAATTTCATGCTGCCTTTATCGCACGATGAAGTCGTGCATGGCAAAGGTTCGTTGATTGGTAGAATGCCGGGCGATGAGTGGCGGAAGTTTGCCAATCTACGATTGATGTATTCGTACATGTTCAGCCATCCTGGAACGAAGCTGTTGTTCATGGGCGGTGAGTTTGGTCAGACAGGCGAGTGGAACCACGATAAGAGTTTGGATTGGGATGCACTGAATTACGCACCGCATCAGGGAATTTTAAAATTGATCAAAGACCTGAATAAACTCTACAAAACCGAGAAGGCGTTGTATGAATTTGCCTTTGATAACAAGGGCTTTGAATGGTCTGATTATTCCGACCGCGAAAACAGTGTGATCGCCTACATCCGTAAAACAGAAGTGAAGGAAGAGTTGCTTTTGATCGTTTGTAATTTCACACCCGAAACACGACCACTCTATCGCATCGGTGTACCTTACCGCGGCACATGGAAAGAGTTATTCAATTCAGATGATTTGAAATACAACGGAAGTGGCGTCATGAATCCGGGCGTTTTGAATACCTCTCCGGTAAAGTACCACAGCAAGGATTATTCGATTGTTGTTACCCTACCACCTTTGGGGATGACGATTTTAAAATTAGATAAAGAACAAGCAGAGTTTGAGTTAGAGTAGTTTTCATTTTTTAAACATTATAGTTTTGAGTTCTTCAGCAAAAAAGTTCATCTGTATACACGGTCACTTTTATCAACCCCCACGCGAAAATGCTTGGCTGGAAGTAATTGAGGTACAAGACAGCGCCCATCCCTACCACGATTGGAACGAACGAATCAGCGCAGAGTGTTATGCGCCCAATGCTGCTTCGCGCATTCTGGATAAAGTGGGAGGGGTGATCAAAAACATCACCAACAACTACGCACGAATTAGTTTCAATTTTGGTCCTACGCTACTTTCGTGGATGGAGTTGTATGACAAAGAAGGCTACGAAGGAATATTGGAAGCGGATCGCGAAAGCATTGCTCGTTTTGACGGGCACGGCTCGGCCATAGCGCAAGTGTACAATCACATGATTTTGCCCTTGGCGAATCGCAGAGACAAAGAGACACAAGTCATTTGGGGTATTCGTGATTTTGAAAAACGTTTCAAACGCAAACCGGAAGGAATGTGGTTGGCCGAAACAGCCGTGGATACAGAATCGTTGGAAATTTTGGCGGAGCAGGGAATTACTTTTACAGTGTTGGCACCACGTCAGGCGAAAGCGACCCGAAAGATCGGAGATACGAATTGGAATGAAGTCAATGATCAAACAGTTGACACCAAGAAAGCGTATCGCTGTTTGTTGCCATCTGGAAAATCGATTACATTGTTTTTCTACGATGGAAATATTTCACAATCCGTTGCCTTTAATGGATTACTGAACGATGGAAAACGTTTTGCAGAACAGTTAATCAACTCCATCAACCACAATGACGATCAGCCTCAATTGGTTCACATTGCCACTGATGGAGAAACCTACGGTCATCACCACAAACATGGTGAAATGGCTTTGGCATTTGCCCTCGAGTACATTGACAAACACTCTGATGTGGAGTTAATTAATTATGCTTCGTTTGCTGCGAAATTTCAGCCGCAGTACGAAGCACAGATTATCGAGAACAGTTCGTGGAGTTGTGTGCATGGTGTAGAGCGCTGGCGCAGCAACTGCGGATGTAATTCCGGCAAACCGGGATTTACCCAAACCTGGCGGAAGCCCTTACGCGAAGCGCTTGACTGGCTTCGCGATACACTCACAGAAATCTTTGAACAAGAAGGAAAGAAGTTATTTAACGATCCGTGGGAAGCCCGCAACGAATACATCAAAGTAGTTTTAAAGCGCAACGATGAAACAGTAAAACGTTTTATCAAAACGCAAGCTATTGCGGATGTTGATATTAACAAGGCACTTCGCTTGATGGAACTGCAACGTCATGCCATGTTGATGTACACCAGTTGTGGTTGGTTCTTTGATGAAATTTCCGGCATTGAAACAGTGCAAGTTATTCAATATGCTTGTCGTGCGATACAACTCTCTAAGCAGTTAACCGATCAGGATTTAGAAGCTGCTTTCTTAAGCAAATTAGAATTGGCGCCCAGCAACATTGCCACCTATGAAAACGGGGCAAATGTATATCGCAAGTTGGTACTGCCGGCCAAAACCAACCTGCCGCGCGTGGGTATGCACTATGCCGTGTCATCTATTTTTGAGGATGAGCCGGAGAGCTTGCCGTTGTTCAATTACAAAGCCACCAACGAGTTTTTTGTTAAGAAAGAAGCAGGTGAGCAAAAATTGGTGACGGGTATTACGAAAGTACAATCACTGGTTACACGCTCAGAGAAGAAATTTGCCTTTGCCGTCATTTATTTGGGCAAACATGATTTGATTGGCAACCTCTCGTTGGATATCGAAATGGATAAGTTCTTTGGCATGCAATTCCGCATGGTCAATGCATTCGAAGAAGGCAGATTGGGTGATGTGATCAGCATCATGCAAACCTATTTCGGCCCGGAGAAGTATTCCATCTGGTCGCTGTTCAAAGAAGAGAAGCGTAAAATTTTAGATGCCATTGCCCGTCAAGGTATGGAAGACATTGAGAGTTCGTTGCGCAGAACCTACAACCGTGATTACCCATTGGTGAATGCGCTTTCCAATAATGATATTCCAATCCCAAAAGCATACAAGACCACATTCGAATACATTTTGAATGCGGATATTCTGAAGTGTTTTCAGCCGGAAAAGATCAATGTGAAAACACTGGAGCGCATCGTTTCTGAATTGGAGCGCTGGAACCTGAAAATCGAAGATACCGGAAAGGTAGAGCGCTTGGCTGGAGAAAGTATTTTCAAAGAGATCAAGCGGGTGCGGGCAGAACGTGAAAATGTGAAGCGCATTGAACGATTGAATCGATTGTTTCCGGTGCTGGAGAAATTCAAACTAGAACCGAATCTGCATCATAGTCAGAATTTGTACTTCGAAACTTCCTTGGAAAACAAACAAAGGAAGCCGGAAGAAATCAATGAAGAATGGCTCAAACAGTTTACGCTGTTGGGCGATAATCTGGGAGTGAAAGTGGAGTAGCGTCAAGCTACTCCTTTGGATATTTTGCGATTGCGCCTACGCAAATCACTTTCAATTTGCCGTCTTTCGTTTTTTCAAGCACACGCATCTGTGAAGTTTCATCGCGGTCAATATCATCTTTCACACGCTGAATAAATCGAACGTATGCGCCATTCCCATACACCCGAATTTCCTGCCACTCGTTGGTAATGGAAGCTTTGGATGGTTTAGCGGTTTTAAAATATTCAGCAAAAGTTTTTGTAAGCTTTTCCCAGCCCTCTACATAACTGGTAGCACTCGAATCGGAGTATGACCAGTAGGCATACGGAACCTTCAACCATGTCTCCTCCCATGTTTTGTAATCTACATTCATAAACGAACTTGTTTCTTTTGCAATTACCGCCTTAATCGCTTCAATGTCCTTCTGCTGTGCAAACGCAGAGTTGATTGAACTGATAAATGCCACCATGATCAAATACCGAAGTGTTGTTTTCATAGCTATTGATTTTTAGTTGTTGGTAGTAGGAGTCAAACAGACCATAATCCTGAGGGTAACAATTATGGACTAGTTTGTACAAGAAATGTAGTGAAAACCTTCGTTTTTTCAAGGTGCAATCGGTAGTTATATTTTCCAAATACTGACGAAAATCATATTGTAAAAATGAACAAAGGCGTAGATTGTATTCAATTAAACCACAAACACCATGGCAGAAAAAGAAAGCATGATTGAAATCAAAGATCATCATGTAAAACCCGGAAAGAAGGTTAATTTGAAAGACTTCCCTACCAAATACACAGGCGAAGTACTCAACAAACAAGAAGCAGAGCGAATGCTGGAGCTCGGCAGAAAACACTTGGCGAAAGTTCAAGACGAACTCTATGCGCATAACAAATACAGCGTACTTATAGTCCTTCAAGCGATGGATGCAGCGGGCAAAGATGGTGCTGTGAAGCATATCATGTCTGGCTTTAATCCATTGGGCGTAAAAGTGTATAGCTTTAAAGCCCCCAATTCTACCGAACTCGACCACGAATATCTGTGGCGCCATCAATTAGCATTGCCTGCCCGCGGAGAAATTGCCATTCACAATCGCTCACATTATGAGAATGTGTTAGTAACACGTGTGCATCCCGAGTGGATTCTGAACGAAAACATCCCTGGCATCGATTCACTCAAAAAGATTGATGACAAGTTCTGGGAACAGCGCTACAAACAAATCAGACGGTTTGAAAAGAACCTGACAGAAAACGGTACGATCGTTTTAAAATTCTTCTTACATGTTTCTAAAAAAGAACAGAAGAAACGATTCCTCGAGCGGATTGACGATCCCAGCAAAAATTGGAAATTCTCTTTAAGCGATTTAAAAGAAAGAGCTTATTGGGATGAATATCAGAAAGCCTATGGCAAAGCATTAGCAGAAACAGCTACCGACACGGCTCCTTGGTTTGTGATTCCAGCAGATGATAAATGGTATGCCCGTTTGGCTATGGCCGAGATCATTGCCAATGAGTTTGCCAAGTTGGAAATCAGCTATCCTGTCGTAAGCCCTGCTCAAAAAGAAGAGCTGCAAAAAGCGAAAGTGCAGTTGATGAGCGAAGATGGCGAATCATCCAAAAAGGAAAAGAAAGATAAAAAAGTTAAGAAGGCTCCAAAAGCCTAAGCTACTCGATACTTTCATCAAACGAGTTGAGGTGAACCACTACACCTTTTTCGCGCAGGCTTTTGGTCTGCGCGATTAAACTCGTTTTGGTTTCAGTTTCCCATGCATTAGCTACCAAGCTCAGAATTTTGAGTTTGGGAAATTGTAACGGATTCAATGGAAATAGATGAATGCTGTTATTCGATACATCCAGATATTCCAATAGTTGAAGTTGCTGAAGCGAACCCGGAATCTCCGTCAGCAAATTGTTGTTGATACGAAGAGTATGTAGCTGTGGAAGCGACCCGATGGAAGAGGGGATGGAGCTGATGCGGTTATTGTGGAGATAGAGCTCGCGCAATTGCGTTAACGAATCCCATTGCTGTGGCAGCGAATAAATCTTGTTAAAAGCTAAGTAAAGAATCTCCAATCGTTTCCATTGGGCAATGGCCGGTTCTACTTTTTCAATTTCATTGTAATACAAGTCAATTTCTTTCAGGTTTTGTAAAGCCAAAGCACCCGTTGGAATAGATTTTAGTTGATTGCTATAAAATGATAATTGCTCCAGTTTGGTAAGCTTGCCGATGGCCGGATCTACGACCGTAATTTGATTGTGATTGAACTTGAGAAGTTTTAGGTTCGGAAACTGCTGAATACTTGAGGGAACATGACTGATCTTATTTTTTCCAAGATCTAATTTTTCCAATGTTGGATGGAGAACAATAATATCTTTCTCTAAGTTGATTTTGTTGTTAGACAGTATCAACTCCACTAGCTTTTTGTTTCTGGCAGTTCCTTTCGGGAATCCGGTGAGATTATTATACGATAAGTCCAAATAGCGAAGGTTCCGAAAGGCTTTATAGCGGGCCGGTAACTTAGACGGGTCTTCACCTCGAATGACCAACCTATCCACGCTCGTATTTTTACGAAGCACGAGCGGTTGTGAAGTCCTGTTGTTGTAGATGTATACCGCTCTTAACTTCTTTAGCTTCCTCAGTTTTCGGGGCAACTTGCGAACGGAAGTATTGACCAATTCCAGTTCTTCTAATTCAGTACACTCAAACAAGGACTTGGGCAAACTCGTGATCCTTGTATTCGAAATGCTCAAGGAAATAATCAGCGACTTATCCTTCTCAAAGGAAAGACTATCTGCCGGAAAGAATTCAGGATGTGGTCGATACACTTTGCGGGTGCCGATGGAACGTTCGCGAATTTGGCGATACATATCCATTAAGCTATCCAGTACTTTGTTTTCATTTCCCACACGCATCAACTGCAACATCTCTTTGTTTACTTTTTCATACAAAACTGAATCGGTTTTGTTTGCAAAAACAAGTTGATCATTGGATTGAGCGCTTCTAGCAAAAAGTTTTGACTGCATTAGGGAACTGAGCGTATCTGGTCGGTCCGTCCGGATGGTTTTTGCCACTCCATTCTGATCGATCCTCGTAAATTCCACAACTTGTTGACTCCAGATTTTAAGACTAAGCAATAGGATTAAAACAAGAAGCGTTAATCGTTTCATCATGCAAGAATTTTATCAAAACTAAGAATTTAGTTGATGATTCCGAAGGGCTCTTTTTTCTTCTAGATTTTGCCTCAAAAAAACTTCATATTAATGACCAAAAAATACTGTAAATAGATACCAAAAACGTATTTTCGCAGGTTATTTAAAAACCCAAAATGAACGAGGAAAAAGCAAGGAACGAAGGCAATTATTCGGCTAATAATATTCAGGTTTTAGAAGGTCTGGAAGCGGTTCGTAAAAGGCCCGCCATGTACATTGGCGACATAGGAATTAAAGGGTTGCACCACCTGGTTTATGAGGTGGTAGATAACTCGATTGATGAGGCCCTCGCTGGCTATTGCGATGAGGTGCATGTGACCATTAATGAAGATAACTCAATCACTGTAGAAGACAACGGCCGTGGTATTCCTACCGATATGCACGAAAAGGAAAAGCGTTCGGCTCTGGAGGTTGTAATGACAGTGTTGCATGCCGGTGGTAAATTTGATAAGGACACGTACAAAGTATCTGGTGGATTGCATGGAGTGGGTGTTTCTTGCGTAAATGCGCTCTCCACCATGCTCAAGGCTACCGTTTATCGCGAGGGCAAAATATTCGAGCAAGAATATCACCGCGGCACGCCACAATATCCAGTTCGTGTAATTGGCGAGTCGGAGCGTAGAGGAACCACCGTTCACTTCAAGCCAGATCCGGAGATTTTCACATTATCACTGGAATACAATTACGAAACCATCGCCAGCCGCTTGCGCGAATTGGCATTTTTGAATCCCGGCATTAAGTTGAACTTGAAAGACTTACGCGAGAAAGACGAAGAAGGAAATCCGAAAGCAAACTCGTTCCATTCCATTCGTGGCTTACGCGAATTTGTGGAGTACCTCGATTCCACCAAGGATAAATTGATTCAGAATACGATCTATATCGAAAACACGAAGTCTGAAATCCCGGTGCAGGTGGCGATGGGATACAACACCTCGTACAGTGAGAATTTGGTTTCGTATGTGAATAACATCAACACCCATGAAGGTGGAACGCACGTTGCCGGATTTCGCAGGGCGCTTACGCGAACGCTCAAGGCGTATGCCGATAAATCGGGATTGTTGGAAAAAGCAAAAGTTGAAATTTCCGGTGATGACTTCCGTGAAGGATTGACAGCTGTAATTTCAATTAAAGTACAAGAGCCACAGTTCGAAGGGCAAACCAAAACGAAGCTGGGTAACTCCGAAGCCATGGGCGTGGTGGATACCACAGTAGGTGAGATGCTTCAAAACTTCCTCGAGGTAAACCCGAAAGAGGCGAAGATCATTGTGAGTAAAGTGATTTTAGCAGCTCAAGCGCGCATTGCCGCGAAGAAAGCACGCGAGATGGTGCAACGCAAAAATGTATTGTCGGGCACCGGGCTTCCAGGTAAGTTGGCCGACTGCGCAAGTTCTGATCCTGCCATTTGCGAATTGTATTTGGTAGAGGGAGATTCAGCAGGTGGTTCGGCCAAGCAAGGTCGCGATCGTAATTTTCAGGCCATTCTCCCTTTGCGGGGAAAGATTCTGAACGTAGAAAAAGCGCAAGAGCATAAAATCTATGAGAATGACGAGATCAAGAACATGATCACGGCATTGGGGGTAAGTTTTGGTACAGCCGATGATAATAAAGCACTCAATCTGACGAAGCTCCGTTACCATAAAGTAATTATCATGACCGATGCGGACGTGGACGGAAGTCACATTCGAACCTTGATTTTGACTTTCTTCTTCCGCTACATGCGTGATTTGATTGAGCAAGGATACGTTTATATTGCCTTACCTCCGTTGTATCAATTGAAGAAAGGTAAAGTAGAAAACTATTGCTGGAATGAGGAGCAACGGGATGCATTGATCAAAGAAATGAGCAAAGGCGGCAATGAAGATAGCGTAGGTGTGCAGCGCTACAAAGGTTTGGGAGAAATGAACCCCGAACAATTGTGGTCAACTACAATGGATCCATCGAAGCGTACATTGAAGCAAGTAAGTATTGAATCCGCAGCTGAAGCAGATCACTTATTCTCTATGCTGATGGGCGATGAAGTGGCTCCTCGCAGAGATTTCATTGAGAAGAATGCGAAGTACGCTAAAATTGATATTTAATTTCGAATGGAGACAAGTACAGACTTAACACAGGCAACTGACAACCCGCTCGAAAAACAAGTTTTCGAGAGTAAGTACATTAGCCGTGACTTAAGCTGGCTTCAGTTCAACTACCGCGTCTTAGATCAGTCGCGGCACATGGACCGCACTATTTTTGATCGATTGAAGTTTTTAGCCATTACTGCTTCTAACCTCGATGAGTTCTGCACCATTCGATTAGGCAGCTTATACAACTACTTAGATTATGGTAAAGAGCGCTTCGACTATAGCGGCATGCGCGAGATTCCTTTTCGTCAGTATCTCTTAGGTGAAATTCAAAAGTTCACAGCCGATCAGCACGAAAACTTTACAAAACGACTAAGTCCGTTTTTCGAGAAGAATAATTTCAAAATTGCGAGTTATCAAAGTCTTCCCACCGAAGACAAAAGCAGGGTAGACCAATATTTTCAGCGCACGATTTACCCCATGCTGACACCCATGTTGTTCGATAACTACCACACATTTCCGGTTTTGAAGAATAACCGGTTGTTGTTTGGTGTGGTGACCAAAGCGCCCCAAGATGTCAATCATCAATTGCGCGTGTCATTCATACAAGTTCCGAGCAATTTGCCACGTTTCTTTGAGATTTTGAGTGTGGATAATTTTCTTTCATTCGTACCGATTGAAGAAATCATTCGCTACAACATTCACAATCTCTTCCGAAATATTGAAATCAATAGTGTAAACCTATTCCGCATCAACCGCAATGGAGATTTTACATTGGAGGAAAGCGAAGATATTGAATCAAATTTTTTAGAAGAGCTGCGTAGGAAATTGCAAACCCGTAGGTCGGGTAGGGTAGTGCGGTTGGAGATTGAGGAAAACCCTGATCCATGGTTGATTCGCTTGCTGAAGATCCAATGGGATTTAGACGATTTGAACATATTTAAATTCCCGGCCGATGGTTTATTGGATTACAGTGGATTAAATCAGATCACTGGGCACAATGAGTTTAAAGCGAAGCGTCTTTCGTTGCCACCACAAGTAAAACCGGTTTCCTTTCCGGAGTTAGGCACACGCGATTTGTTTGAAGTATTGAAAGAGCGTGACATTCTGATGCACCATCCGTATAATTCGATGGAGCCTGTGTTGGAGTTGCTGGAAAAGGCTGCTGACGATCCCTATGTGTTGTCGATTAAGATTACGATTTATCGATTGGCCAAAGGCGAATCGCGGGTGAGTGCTGCCTTGCTCAAGGCTGCCGAGAATGGCAAACACGTGTCGGTGTTGTTTGAAGTAAAGGCACGTTTTGATGAGGAGAACAATTTGCGCGAAGCAAAGAAACTGCAACAGGCCGGTTGCTTTGTGATCTATGGTATTAGCAGCTTGAAAACACACACCAAACTTTTGTTGATTGTGCGAAACGAACCAAATCGAGTGTATCGCTATGTCCACTTGTCGAGTGGAAATTACAATGAAACCACCTCACGTTTTTATACCGATATTGGTTTGCTGAGTACGAACGAAACGTATGGAAACGATGTGTCGGAATTTTTCAACGTTATCACCGGACACTCGCATCCGACTACGTACAAAAACCTGATTACTTCACCACGCGATATGCGCAATCAGTTGATGTACTTGGTGCGCAATGAAGCAGACAATGCACGGCAGGGAAAATCGTCAGGCATTATCATCAAATTAAATTCTTTACAGGACAATGATTTTATCAATTCATTGTATGATGCATCGAATGCAGGCGTGACCATCAAACTGATTGTGCGTGGCATGTGCTGTTTGCGTCCGGGTCGTAAAGGCTTGAGCGAGAATATTGAAGTGATCTCTATTGTTGGAGAATACTTGGAACACTCACGTATTTACTACTTTCATAACATGGGCGCTCCCAAGGTCTACATTGGCAGTGCCGATGCGATGGTGCGCAGTTTTGACCGCAGGATCGAGTCACTGTTTTTACTGGAATCGGATATGCTGCGCAAGCAGGCGATGAATATTTTGCGCTACAACCTGAAAGATAATGTAAACTCATACACCATGCAGGAAGATGGCAAGTACGTGATTAAAGAACAAAACGGAGAGCCTCCGTTCAATATCCACAAAGAGTTTTATAACGTGACGAAGGAAATCATTCAGGACGTTAAGTTATTTGATTAGTGATGAATGATGTGCCGTGCGTGGGCAAGTGATTGCAGCGGAAATACCGATAGCGATCGGTATTGAAGCGAAAAGCACGGTGGCCTTGCGCAGCTTGGCCATGCCCCCTAAAATCTTCCTTTCTTAAACTCGATTTTTTTCTGCTTCACGTTTCTCTCCAGCAGATGGAGTAAGATGCCATCTTTCAAACCTACATCTGGCACCAGAATGCTGCTGGCGTGTGCCCACTCCATCACCTTGATGTAAATGTTGCTGGCAGGCACAATCACATCGGCACGGTCGGGGTTCATTTGCAGTTGGTAAATGCGCTCTTCAATCGTGAGTTCGCTTACCATTTCCATAACAGATTTTACTTTCTTTAACGACATCACTGTGCCTGCTTTCTTCTCGGCCAGTTCGAATATTTTAGAGATGTTTCCGCCCGTTCCCACAGCTGTTACTTTTCCATACGAAGGCTTTACATTTTCGCGCACCCAGTGCTCCATGTCTTGCCACATGATGGGCGAGTCGTGGTGTTCGAGTATGCGAACGGAGCCTACTTTGAAGGAACGTGTTTTTATCTTTTTGCCTTTTACGAACAAGTTGAGTTCAGTGCTACCACCACCTACATCAATATGCAGGTAGGTCTCTTTGCCGAGGTATGAAAAGATGGCTTTGTTGATGAGGTCTGCTTCGAGGTGGCCATCGATGATGTTGATGGTTACGCCTAGTTCTTCCTGTACTTGTCGTGCAATTTCTTCACCATTTTCTGATTCGCGCATGGCTGAGGTGGCGCAAAACATATAGTCGTCTACTTCGTATAGTTCGAGCAGTGATTTATACACGCCCATTAACTTCTTGAATTTCTGAGCGCTGTTGTCGCTGATTCGGTTGATGGTGAAAACATCGTGCCCCAAACGCAAGGGGAAGCGAACGTATTCCAGTTTTTTGAAGAGATGAGTTTTACCATCTTCGAGGATGGTGGAGATTTGAAGACGGATGGCGTTGGAGCCAATATCAATTGCAGCGAGTTTCAAGTGTGCGCGATTAAGTGGCTAAAATACGCATAATGGTTTTTTATTTACTACAAGATTCTGTTTCTTTGCATTGCTTATCCAGAAAGACCGAGGGACAGGGCCCGATGACGTCTTAGCAACCTGAGTTCTCTCACGAGAAGGGTGCTAATTCCCTTTCTGCATCGATTGCTTCGGCAGTAGTGTAGAAGAAGATAGGCGATCCATCTTTCGCATGGCTCTTTCTGGATAACTGTAAACAACAGAAAGTGTGAAAATACAAGAATTATTAAAGGAACGGATTTTGGTATTGGATGGCGCCATGGGCACCATGATTCAACGCCATAAGCTGGAAGAAAGCGATTTTCGCGGAGAGCGATTTAAGAATCATCCTTCACCTTTGAAAGGCAACAATGATTTGCTTTCCATTACGCGACCGGATATCATCAAAGATATTCACATCCAATATCTGGAAGCCGGTGCCGACATCATCGAAACCAATACCTTTAGCAGTACTACTATTGCCCAAGCTGATTATCAACTTGAGCCGTTGGCTTACGAGTTGAATTTTCAATCAGCTAAGATTGCGAAAGAAGCAACCGATGAATTTACCAAACGTGATCCATCGAAGCCACGGTTTGTTGCAGGTGCTCTTGGACCAACTAATAAAACAGCATCCCTTTCACCTGATGTGAATAATCCCGGGTATCGTGCCGTTTCATTTGACGATTTGCGAATAGCTTACAAAGAACAAGCGAAAGGATTGATTGATGGAGGTGCTGATCTCTTGTTGATTGAAACCATTTTTGATACACTGAATGCGAAGGCGGCTTTGTTTGCCGTGCAGGAATTGTTTGAAGAGATCGGAGCAACCTATCCGGTGATGGTATCGGGCACAATTACCGATGCCAGTGGCAGAACCTTGAGTGGCCAAACTACGGAAGCCTTTTTGATTTCGGTGTCGCATGTGCCATTGCTCAGTGTGGGTTTGAATTGTGCGCTGGGTGCCGAGCAACTAAGACCTTACTTACAAATCTTAAATGAGAATGCATCATTTTTTGTGAGTGCGTATCCGAATGCCGGTTTGCCGAATGCATTTGGTCATTACGATCAAACTCCCAATGAGATGGGCAAACAGGTAGAAGAATATTTGAAAGAAGGGTTGGTAAACATTTTGGGTGGATGTTGTGGCACTACCCCGGATCATATTCGGGTGATTGCCGACTTAGCGAAGAAGTATAAACCGAGAGAACAGCTCGTAGCCTGATTTTGAATTTGGCAGACACTGTCTGCCAAATTGGTTTTAGTGTAATGAAATTAACGCAATAAGGTTTTGAACAATAACCGGAATTTACAACTAAGCGGCCTCGAGGCGGTGACGATCACACCCGAGTCGAACTTTGTCAACATTGGTGAACGTACTAATGTAACAGGCTCCGCTCGTTTCTTGAAATTGATCAAAGAAGATAAGTACGATGAAGCACTCGAAGTAGCGCTCGATCAGGTGCGCGGTGGCGCGCAGGTGATTGACGTGAACATGGACGAAGGAATGCTCGACTCCAAAGCAGCGATGGTCAAGTTCTTGAATTTGATGGCTGCAGAGCCGGAGATTGCCCGCATACCGGTGATGATCGACTCTTCCAAATGGGAGGTGATTGAAGCCGGACTGAAGTGCTTACAAGGAAAAGGAATCGTTAACTCCATAAGCTTAAAAGCAGGAGAGGAAGAGTTTATCAAGCAGGCCAAGCTGGTGAAGCGCTATGGCGCGGCCGCGGTTGTGATGGCTTTTGATGAAACAGGACAAGCCGATACGTACGAGCGAAGAATTTCCATTTGTAAACGCGCCTACGACATCCTGGTAAATCAGGTACACTTTGCACCACAGGATATTATCTTCGATCCGAATATTTTTCCCGTTGCCACGGGAATCGAAGAGCACAAAAATTACGCACTTGATTTTTTTAAGGCCACCAAATGGATTCGGGAGAACCTACCCGGAGCGCATGTGAGTGGTGGTGTGAGCAACGTGTCTTTCAGCTTTCGCGGAAACCAAATGGTGCGCGAAGCTATGCACTCGGCTTTTCTATACCATGCGATCAAACACGGCATGGACATGGGCATCGTAAACCCCACCATGCTCGAAGTGTACGATGAAATTCCGAAAGAACTTTTGGAGCGAGTAGAAGATGTGTTGCTCAATCGGAGAGAGGATGCGACCGAGCGATTGTTGGAGCTTGCCGAAACGGTGAAAGGTGCCGGTAAGAAAAAAGAAGTAGACGATGCCTGGCGACAAGGCACCGTAGAAGAGCGATTGACCCACGCGTTGGTGAAAGGAATCATCGACTTTGTGGATGTAGATACGGAAGAAGCGCGACAAAAGTATGGCCGACCACTGCACGTGATTGAAGGCCCGCTGATGGCCGGAATGAATGTGGTAGGTGATTTGTTTGGTGCGGGCAAAATGTTTTTGCCTCAGGTAGTGAAGAGCGCACGCGTGATGAAAAAATCGGTGGCGTACCTCACGCCCTTTTTGGAAGAAGAAAAGCGATTGAGCGGAACATCCGGAAAGCCCGCTGCCAAGATATTGATGGCAACCGTGAAGGGCGATGTGCACGATATCGGCAAGAACATAGTAGGCGTAGTATTGGCCTGTAACAATTACGATGTGCTGGACTTGGGTGTGATGGTTCCCACCGAAAAAATCATTGAGGCCGCTAAGCGCGAAAAGGTAGATGCTATTGGATTGAGTGGGTTGATAACACCTTCATTGGATGAGATGGTGCATGTAGCGAAGGAGATGCAACATCAGCGGTTAGACATTCCTTTGTTGATAGGAGGAGCAACCACTTCGCGATTACACACAGCCGTTAAAATTGATCCGATGTATGATGGTGCGGTGGTGCATGTGTTGGATGCTTCGCGGTCGGTGCCTGTAGCGAGTGAACTCATCAGCCCTACTTCGCGCGATGCCTTCAAAGCAAAAGTAAAACAGGAGTATGTGG
>JABFSO010000216.1 GCA_013140555.1 Cyclobacteriaceae bacterium
ATCCAAATGGGTGAAGTGTTCGCCTTGGGTTTGCGCTAGTTTGGTGGCCAATGTTGCATATCCCCTACCCAATCCGGATAAGTTATTCATTACCGATTGCTCATTCTTTCGGTAATGAAGGATGCAATCTTCCGTAAAGGCATATTCGCCATCCTTCGCGAGGGTAATATAAAACAGCAAGTCTTCGCCATGCGTCATTCCATTTTCAAAGCGGTAATTCACACCGGCTAATCGCTTCACCATCCAAGTAGGTCCGAAAAAACAATTGCCTGTGAGGCGGATCAAATCATGAAACACGTAACCTTGCTTACGTGGCTTCCATTGATACAACAGTTTCTGAAGACTTGCATCATACACGTGCACCAATCCATCTGCAAAAGAAATTGATGGTGATTGGCCGAATACCTGCAATCTGCTTTGAATGGAGTTTTCTGGCAGCACATCGTCACCATCCAAACAGCAAAAGAATTCACCCTGCATATTGGCTAAAGCCAGATTGCGCGCCACTGAAACACCTGCGTTTTTCTGATAAAAATATCGGATGCGTGTGTCGGCAAATTGTTTCACAATAGATTCAGTACCATCGGTACTACCATCATTCACAACCAACAATTCAATATGCGGATACGATTGCGCTAACACCGACTCGATGGCCCGTGTCAAATATTTTTCGCCATTGTAAACCGGCATGATGACTGAGACGAGCGAACTCATAGCAACGGTTTTGAAGTGGCAAATGAATTCCTATCCTGAGATTCCAAATACTGCACCACCAGTTGATCAATTGTTTTTACATGTTGCAAGTAAGAATTAGAAAAGGCAAAAACTTTTCGCTTTTCAACCCATGCAGGTGCCATATATTGCTGGTAATTCGCACAAACTTCCTGAAACACACGGGGAAGTTCTTCATTGCGATCTGTCATAAAAACCAGATCGCGCTTGTCATCATACTCATCGGTGTAATTCATCACCACCGGTTTGCCTGTAGTTAAGTACTCTAAAATTTTATGTGAATTCGAACTTGCATCGCGCTTTTCAATTCCATAGCACATCATAAAAAAATGAAATTGTTCAAAAAGCTGTGGTAACTTTTCATTGTCAACACGACCGTAAAGCGTGCAATTCGCTTTCTGCTTCAATTCCCGGGCAATCAACGAATCCGGTTGATAAGGGCCCATAAACGTGAATTGTACAGAAGGATTTGCATCTACTATTTCGAGCATGGTTGTCACATCTACATTCCAGTTATTTAAGTTACCTACATAACCCACATGCAGAGGAGCTGGCGGAAGCGCTGCTGCTTCATTTACTTTCAGAAAGTGTTCGCCAAAGCCATGATTGATTTTTTTCATTCGCTTTTTGGCATACGAATAGCGATCGAGTATTTTTTGTGATACCGACAAAATGATGTCGGCCGAGTTCGCTAGCTGACGCTCCAAAACTGAATGATGAACATCTGCCACGTGGTAGATGGAAACTTTTGCATTAAACAGTTTTAGGTTATGAAATCGAAAGGCATCAAAAGACCACACTACGTCAAATGATGTTTGACA
Source organism: Cyclobacteriaceae bacterium (assembly GCA_013140555.1). GTDB lineage: Bacteria > Bacteroidota > Bacteroidia > Cytophagales > Cyclobacteriaceae > ELB16-189. The sequence continues at coordinate 1,554 of JABFSO010000216.1, forward strand.
AAGTTTCTTCAATGAATGGATCTGATACCGATTGATGAGATCACGCAAAAAAGCTGGCAGACGGTTGACTCCGGCTATCGCTACATAGTCCACTATCCACACTCCACGATAGATAGAATCTTCTTGTATTGAATTTTTACTAGATGGAGGATTGAGAAAAAAAACCTGATTGCCATTTCGAGCCAAAGCCATCGCATAGTGATGCTTGGAAACAGGAATGTGCGACCAGTATTCCGGTGAAATGATCAGGATTTTTTTCTGAACAAAAAACTCCATGTTTCCTAAATCATTAGCTTACTCAATTGATTCTTGCTTTCTTAATGGCCACCCACAACGGCCGCACCAATTTCAAAATAGTAAAGCGCTGAAAGATGGAGGTAGCCACCGGATAGTCGCTGTGCTTTTTAGCAGGGCGACTCATGATTTCCTCAAACTCTTCCTTTGTCAATTTGAATTTTTTGAGCACATACTCGTAGTCGGTGGCAAACAACTGCGGATCGTATGCCGGCTTTTGAATTTGTGCCAAGGCATCCTCGCGTGTGATTTGCCCTGAACAAATTAAATTGGAATAATGAGCCTTGCGTTTATCGATACCAAACTTTCTTACAAGAATGTATCCCTGATAAAATCGGGTGAAGACAGACTCGTAGTGTTTACCTCCATAGTCTCGCCACTGAAGTTCGTTCGTAATCACTTTTTTTACTTCATCCTTCACATACGGAAGGTAATTGAGTAACGTAATGGATTTTACACCCAACCATTCGGCCCTGAAAATTAACCAAGAATTCAGTATCGGGTATTTCACAATTTCGCGGGTACCAAAAAGTTTATTGATGGCGCGGATGTGAATGTAATCTCGTTTATCATGAATCCACGAACTGGGAAGAATCGACTCTGTCACAAAATTGACTCCGCTGAGAATATACTTGATTTGGTGTTGCAGCGCCAATTGATACAATGAAGCTACAATAGCATGGTCGGTCAACAATTCGATATCAACTACGGATGCTCGTAAAAAAGCTAATTGTAAATCGCGAAATTCTTCCCAATCAATTACAATGGTGTGCAAATCGAATCCGAGTTTGGTAACAATATTCTCGATATTCTTAATGGCCAATTCAGAATTCCAACCATTATCGAAATGAACTAACAAAGGCCGAAGACCAAATTCTTTCGCCTTCAGCGCCAGATAGGTGCTGTCGACACCACCGCTGATTCCTAAAATGCAGTCGTACGGTTTTCCGACACCGGCACTCTTGATTTTGTCAATATGATCCTGTAGCTGCTTCTGTAGAGCGGAGGGGTTTTGGGGGGTTCTGCTTTCTTCTTCTTTGTAATGCTGGCAGTGATTGCAAATGCCTTGTTCATTAAACGTAATGAACGCATCATCATTCGAATCCAAAATGCAGTTGGTGCATTGCTTGTACATGGATACTAACTTTTTAACATGCTCTTGATTAATTCTATTTCTTGTTGAACGGTATTCTTGAGTGCACATTTTTCCAATATGCTATTGCTGGCTGCTACAGACAATTCAAGAAATTTTTCAGGGTTTAAGTACAACTGTTTGATTCGTTCCGCCATTTCTTCCGGCTGTTTTTCCATATAGCCCGAAACTTCATTATCGATATACTCCGGTATTCCTCCGATGGGCGAAGTGATGGGCACTAACCCACTTGACATGGCTTCGCCCAACGAAACGCCCTGCGAATCGAGGCGAGAGGGGCAAAGAAAAATGCCGTGCTTTTCGTGAACGGCTGGGATGGATATGTTCTCAATAAAATAATTGTGCAAAGTAACGTTGGAGAAGTGGCTGACTTGACTGGTTAATCGTTTGAATAGATATCCATCTCCATAAATCGAAAATTGCAATTCGTTAAAAAAAGGTTCCTTGCTTAGCAGAAGAATCGTTTTGATCGAAATATCATTTGCATAGTTAATTGCTGAAAAAGGACGTAGCATTAATATCCGTTTGCGCAATTCGATATCCTTTTTCTTATAGCTAAACAAATCGGTATCAATGCCATTGTGAATAACTTCGCTTTTGCTGATTGGCATTTTCAGATCTTCTTCAGCAGCTTCTTTTAGCCATACTGAAACAAACACCGGTTTTACCTGATTGTTATGGCTGGATTTTTTTAAATATCCTTTGATGGCACGCAGTCGCTTTATATTTGCGAATGCATATGGGATCAAGTATCGAATCGATCCGATGGTATCATAATTCATCAGTCTTCTGCGCCAGGAGGTTACATCAAAACCATGAAAGAATACCATGGTTGGAGTATTCAACTTTGATACAACTTCAATGATGACTTCGTTTATAAAGTGAATGACAATTAAGTGTGGGCCTACTTGTCTGATTTGCTCTTCAAACAAAAAGCGATCACCTGTTTCATAAACGGAAATTCCCTGATACGTATAATTGTTAAATTTTTCTTTAATCATTTTGTTATAGCCCACCACATGCACTTCGAAATGATCGAGGTATTTTTTTAATCGCGAGTGCACAAATACATCACCGTATAAACTATTTGGTTTAGGGTAATGTGGTGTAATAACAACCAACTTTGATTTAGGAGCCATAGCGAGGTTGACTTTATATACTATTAAATTTTTTCGTATAGGTCATTTTTGAGGACTTGCTGTTCTGGATAATTTATGAGTATAGCTGAGAACCCTCCTTTAAAATAAAACATAGCACCCGCAGCTACTGCTGAAGCACCCATATCAACTGCTTTTACAAAATCAGTTACAGAGGAAGCCCCTCCACATGCAATGATGGGAACATTTACCAACTTACTCAGCTGCTGAATTAAATCGTAGTGATAGCCACCCATCATGCCGTCATGATCAATGCTGGTCAGCGCTATTTCGCCAACGCCAATTCGCATCAGGTGTGCAGCACATTGCTCTAAATTCATATTGACCGACTGCCGCCCCCGATTAATTCTAATGACTGACTTGCCAAACAAGTTTCGCTTGATATCAATCGAGGCAACGACTCCTTGTTTGCCGTAGCGCGTGGCTACTTCGGTAATCAATTCAGGATGATCGAAAATAGAAGTATTGAAACTGATCTTTTCTATTCCGCATCCAATGATAGTTTCTACCTGCTTCATGGTTGAAACTCTTCCTCCATAGGTAAGCGGCATAAAACTTTCGGATGCCAGTTTTGACAGCAATTCAAAATCAGGTTCCGGCATTTTCGATGGATCGGTAATATCTACTACCAGCATTTCGTCTACTTCCTTTTCGTTGAATACCTTAATAGCGTTGATCGGATCGCCAACATAAATCGGCTTACTAAATTGACGCGTGACAACGGCCTTACCATTGTCTATCAGCATAAGCGGAATAACCCTGATTCGTCTCACAGTTTTAGGAAGTTAGTAAAGAATCCCATACCAAACCGATGGCTTTTCTCCGGATGAAACTGAACGCCATACACATTACCCGATTGAAAACAGCAGGCAAAAGGATATCCAAATTCGGTAGTGCCTGTTACTTGTTGTTCATTTTCAAAATTAAAATGATATGAGTGCGCAAAATAAAATCGCGGCTCATCTATATCTATACCCAATGGATTGTCT
>JABFSO010000308.1 GCA_013140555.1 Cyclobacteriaceae bacterium
CCAGTCGGTTGAACTTAACCCTGGCAGGTTGCTCCTCAGCAGAGCCCGCTTCCGTTTCAGTTAAACAATGCAAAATTCAAATCAGTAATCTATATTTACAACCTGTCAAAATTCCCAGCCACTTACCGGTGCAAGCACAAATGTCACTTTATTTGGGTTTGTTAATGAGCTACGCTAACATGCCGAAAATTTTAGATTAGTATAAAAAATTAATTTGATAAAAAATAGAGTACGGCTATGACAACTATTGAAATTTATACAACTGTAATAAGCTCTTTAGCTCTTCTAGTTTCAGTGATAACTTTCTTTAAGCAAATTGATATTTTAAAGAAAACGAACAACTTAACTGCAGGGATAGAGCTTATGAAGGAGTATAGAAGTCAGGATTTTAAAAGAAAAGTGAAAACTATTTTTGAACAGATAGAACTAAAGAATGGGATAACCGAAGAAGAAGATTTTTATTGCTTTGATGAAGACACAGCTTTCACAATGCTGCAAATTTCTCATTTTTTTGACAACGTAGGATTATTAATCTATAAAAAAGCAATTGATAAAGATTTAGTGATTAGTTATATGGGAGAAAATGCGGAGAAAGTATGGAGAAAACTTTATCCTCTGATTAAAAATGTTCGAAAGAAGAAGGAAGGCTATCAGTCTTACTTTGAACATTTAGTATTTGAGACTAGAGAATTAAATCCAATTGAGTACGTTAGAAAAAACTTAAAGCATCTGGATGAAGATTATTTAGAAGAAATTATTAAAGAAAACAATGCGAAATTGTCTAAGAGACTTGACTAAAGAAAAAAACAATACGCCTATTTTTACGGTGTACAAGCTTGAGTGCGTTTTGCAATCGAAAGGGGCATCGCATCAATCAACAGAGAAAGAATCGGAGTTAACAAACTATAGACTATGAAAGACGTCAACATTCAAATCATTGAATCCCTGGTAGTAGTTGGGGCGTATATCCTTGCCTATTTTATCGTCAAATCCGTCATCAATAAGGTGCTCAAAAAAACACATTTTGAAAGAGGGCGCAGAAAAATGGCGATCCGGGCAATTCAGTTATTTACAACCCTCACGGCTATCATACTGCTCACCGGCATTTGGGGTTTTAAGCAGGAACAGATTGCATTATTTGCCAGCACCATTCTGACCGCACTCGGCATCGCCTTCTTTGCGCAATGGTCATTGCTTTCTAACATCACTTCGAGTATTCTCATTTTCTTTCATCACCCGGTAAAATTGGGAGATTATATAAAAGTATTGCACAAAGATTACCAGTACGAAGGAGAAGTAACGGAGATGAATTACTTTTTTGTCCACATTAAAACACCCAAGGATGAAGTAATCACCATACCGAATTCGCATTTTTTCGAAAGATCATTTTCTGTGTCAGATACTAAAAAGGAAACAAAACCTTCATGAGAACTTTTTACCTTACTGCGGCTGCTTTATTGTTAGCCTTAACTTCTGTTTCTGCGCAGGCTCCTGATTTGGGCAGTTGGAATATTCTGAATTTGAAATACGGCTATAATGAGAAATGGAGCTTCTTTGGCGAAGCCCAATTGCGTTCGTTGAAGTTTTACAACAACTTTCACTATTACGAATACAAAGGCGGGTTTAACTACAAATTTCACAGCCATGCACAGCTGACATTGGGTGCGGGTAGTTACCAAACCTACAAGGAAGATGGAAATTTTGTGTTGCCAAAAAACAATGATGAGTTCCGGTTGTGGCCACAGATTACTTTATTTCAATCAGTCGGCAAGATAAAAGTAGAACAACGCTATCGAACCGAATTGCGGTGGGCGAGCAATGGGTATCGGACTCGTTTTCGTTACCGGCTAGGGGTTTCGTACGCCTTTGGAAAGGAGCAAGAAGGATACAAACCCTATCAACTGAGTGCCAGTAATGAACTGTTTTTTACAGACAAAGAACCCTACTTTGAAAGAAACCGGTTGTTATTTGCACTCAACTATAAAACCTCCAAAGCAATCACTTTGCAGGTGGGTTTTTTGCATCAGTTCGATTACAAAATTAACGATGAGACAGGGCGAGATTTTCTGGTAGTCGGTTTTTATTATGAGCTATTCCGAAAATCAATAACCAAGTCAGAGACCCATCACGAACTGAAGGATAATTAGTGTGGATATGCTTTCATTTGTCTCCAACTTTGAAAATCTCATTACCTTTAATTTTACATAATTTCTAAAATGAGAACACTATTGATTCTGCTTGTTTTGATTGTAGTGGCCACTGAATCAAATGCCCAAATAGATAGGCATAAGATTAAGCATGTCAAAGTATATGAATCAGCAGATAGTATTATGACAAGCCTTTACCAAAAGGGAGTGGATAAGTTGATTGCCATGCATCGTGTTTGGGCTTGGGAAAATCAGAAGAATGTGGAAGGCGATGATGTGCTTCATGCCAGTTTAATTTTGTGGGCCGAGAATGATAAATATTATTATCAGCTCATAAATGAATATGCCATTTATACCCCCAAACGAGAGTACCCAAGTGAAAGTCAAATATTGTATTTGTTCGAATATTACTTGATTAATCAAGATGAAATAGATCGGAACCCAATTCCTTTAAAACTGCATTCTGATTCAGATACCGTAAAATCAGTAAAAGAATTAGTTTATGAAGAAGGTGATTTTAATGTTCTTACCTACCGCATGGGTAAAACATTAAAGCAGATGTACTGGTACACACCTAATTTAAAACTGAATGATTCCGTTGATGAGTTTGCGATCATTGGACTCAAGAGTTACGTCTGGTCGTTGCTGATCGAACGAGAATTTCGAAAAGCATTAAACGCTCGCTGGAATTCCGACAACGAGAAAGTGCAAAGTGTGGGTGCCATTTCAGATTTTTTAACAGTGATGGATTCGGAAATGAAAAAATGGAAAGAAAAATCAGAATTTTACAAGAAAGTACACCAGTACAAAAAACAAGAAATTTTGATACCAAAAGGATACGTAGGATTGATCGGTATTGTACAAGAGCAGCCTTGCGGTAAGAGATTAACTATAAAAAATGAAGTGCGTACCATTAAGATTCCGGATGATGGCAATTTAATCTTGGATAAGAACTATGTATCCTATTTTCAGGAATTCAAATTTGAAGCGGAAAGACAGAAAGCATTTGCGTTTTATGTGAAAGGCTCTTCGCGGGAATCAATACCTATTCTGACAGAAAAGAATCAGCCTGATGAATTTGGGTTATCTGTTCTGGGAGATTTTACCAAGGAAATAAATTTAAAGGAGTATAAAATTATTGTCATGTATGTCGGTTCGCGTAACGAGGCAAATCTTATGCTGGAAAGGCAAGTCCTCTATAACGAAAGGCTTCCGTTACTTTTGAAGAAGTGCGATTCTAAATAAAATCATCCTACAAACCTTCCCCTCTTTCTTTTCCCACTTCTTACTATTTTATAAATTACTGTTCATAAACTGAATTTCGTATGAAAAGAATAATTGCTTTCATTGTACTCTTACCGGTTTCGGCACTGTGGGCGCAGTCCGATAAACTGAACATCACCACCATTCCACATGCGCTGCAATGGGAAATAAAACCATTCAATTATTCACTGAAGCAAGATGAGTTGGTGATGGTGGCCGGTGAGAAAACCGATATGTTCCGGGATCCGAACGTGACCTACAACACCGACAATGCTCCTAAGCTACTATTTAAGCCTGATGAAAATTTTGTGCTGTCTGCAGCCATCGAGCATTCGTTTGCCAACAAGTGGGACGGAGGCGCGCTGGTGATCAAAGCCGATAGCTTACACTGGATTAAGTTTTGTTATGAAAAAGATTACACAGGAGCCAGACGCGTGGTGAGTGTAGTAACTAAAAATATTTCGGATGACTGTAATTCGGTAGAGCTGACTACCAACAAAGTGTATTACAAAATCGCGAAAGCCGATCAGGTGATTACCTTATACTACTCAACCAATGGTACAAATTGGTTTTTGGTGCGGCACCTTCAGTTTGATGTCAAGTCACCCTTGAAAGTAGGTTTTCTAGCGCAATCGCCTACCGGCACGCGGTGCGAGGTGAAGTTTTCAGAGATACGCTATCAGGCCAAGAAAATTAAAGATCCATATCTGGGGGAGTGAGCGTTTGAATAGATGAGATCATTCAGCCAACTTTCCATTAACGACTTCATTTAAAAACACCTATGAAATACATCGTCTTACTTTCTCTTTCGTTTCTATTGATTTTACAGGCATGCGGACAAGAAAAGAAAAAAGAGCACTCCATCGATCAGCAGTTAAAAGCGTGTTTGGATGTCGAGAAAAACCAAACTACTGCCGGTATGATTGAATGCACCAACCGTGCGCAGGAACAGTGGGACAAAGAGTTGAATACGAATTACAGTTTGCTGATTGGTAAACTATCCGCTGACGAGAAGGAAAAACTAAAAGTGGCCCAGCGTAATTGGATTGCCTATCGCGATAACGAAATCGAGTTTGCCAGAACGATGTATATAAACATGCAAGGCACGATGTGGCGAGTGGTATTGGCCGACCGGCAAATGGAGCTGACCAAACAACGAGCATTGGATTTGAAGGCGTATGTGGATAACATGACGGCAGGTGAGTGAGAAATTAGGTAGTAGGCAGAGTAATAATTTTGGTGTTTCAATTTGAGCAAATGAATTCTGACAAGATAAAATCAGTATTGTTTGGCGTTGCTATTGGTGATGCACTTGGCGTTCCGGTAGAATTTAACACCAGAAACACAATCAGCCAGAATCCGGTAGTGGACATGATTGGTTATGGAACCTACAATTTACCACCAGGTACTTGGTCGGATGATAGTTCATTAACTTTTTGTTTGGCCGAAGTTCTAGCAGCTAAGTTTGACTTGAATGCAATCGGACAAAACTTTGTCAAATGGCTTTACAGCAATTATTGGACGCCACGAGGAAATGTATTTGATGTGGGCATAGCTACGCGCGAGGCTATTTACCAATTGGCAAAGGGAGTTCAGCCCGAGTTGGCCGGAGGAGTTAGTGTTTCTTCCAATGGAAATGGTTCAATCATGCGTATTTCGCCATTGCTTTTTTATCTGAGCGAAAAGCCCGTCACCGAACGCTATGCTATCACCAACCAAGTT
>JABFSO010000387.1 GCA_013140555.1 Cyclobacteriaceae bacterium
CGGATGGGATGGCGCAGCAAAGACTTGGAGTCGTTACGAATCAGTTGCCTTGATTCTGGCAGGTCTTTCAACGCCACTCGTATTATCTGTTCACACTATTGTATCGATAGACTTCGCGACTTCGGTTGTTCCCGGATGGCACGCAACTATATTACCTCCTTACTTTGTGGCGGGTGCGATTTTCTCTGGTTTCGCCATGGTGTTAACGCTTCTTCTGATCACCCGCAAGGTGTTTAAATTGGAAGATTACATAACCATTTATCACGTAGAGTTGATGAACATTATCATTATCGTTACGGGATCAATAGTGGGTATCGCTTATATCACAGAATTCTTCATTGCATGGTATGGTCAGGTGCCAGCTGAGCAATATGCTTTCTATAACCGTATGCAAGGTCCATACTGGTGGGCATACTGGTCCATGATGACATGTAACGTAATTTCTCCACAGCTCTTCTGGTTTAAGAAAATCAGAACCAATCTGGTGGCTACGTTTGTTTTGTCAATCATTGTGAACATCGGTATGTGGTTTGAGCGTTTCGTGATTATCGTAACGTCTATTCACCGCGACTATGTTCCTTCAAGCTGGTCGATGTTCCACCCTACATTGTATGATGCAGGGGAGTACATCTTCACATTCGGTCTATTCTTTACGGCCTTCTTATTGTTCGCCAAGTTTTTCCCGGTGATCAACATGGCTGAGGTAAAGAGCATTATTAAGTCATCATCAGAACAGAAGCATTAATATATGGAGAGCAATAAGAACTTTATTGTCGGAATATTTGAGGATGAAGACGTGCTATTGCACGCGGTTGAGCACACACGCGAAAAAGGATTGAAAATCCACGAGGTGTACTCGCCATTTCCGGTACACGGATTAGATGAAGCGTTAGGATATAAGCGTTCACGCTTGCCCATCGCAGCATTCCTGTTTGGTATGACGGGTACTTCTTTAGCCTTATTAATGCAAATCTGGATGCTAGGTTATGATTGGCCCATGATTATCGGTGGTAAGAACCACGCCTCATTGCCTCCATTCATTCCTGTTACTTTCGAGATGACGGTGTTATTGGCTGCTTTTGGAATGGTGGGAACCTTCTTCATCGCCAGCGATATGAAGCCTTATAAATGGCCACGTCAGTTTGATCTTCGCAGCACAGACGACAAGCACGTGGTAGCAGTTGATTTAGCTGCGAACAAAATGAGTAAAGAGGAAATCAGCGCTTTGTTAAAATCACAAGGAGCATCCGAAGTAAACGAAAAGAATTTTTAATTGAACGTTGCTATGCGAATAGGATTAAAATTAACAATGGGGCTTTTGGTGGTTATTTTCATGGCCGCTTGTAAGGCGAGTGGAGATTATCAAGGTTTGGAGTATGCTCCAAACATGTACCACTCAGTAGCTTATGAGCCACTCACTCAAATCACCGACCCAAATCAGGGAAAGTTTACCAATGCGTTGAACAATGGAAGAGGTGAGTTTTATAACTCGAATCAATACAATCCATACAAGATGAATTTGCGCCTTCCTCCAGCAAATACTGTTAGAAGAACCGCTTCAGGATGGTTGCCTTATCGTGGATCCAATGACAGCACCGGGTTACGTTTGGCCAATAAATTGGTAAATCCTTACGATTCAACAGCTGCCATTTTATCTCAGGGTAAAGCTTTGTATGAAATGTATTGCCAGCATTGCCATGGTGTAAAGGCTGGTGGCGATGGCAAGGTAGCTACGGGCGTGAAAATAGATGATGTGGAGCACAGCGTCTATCCGGGAGTTGCTAACTTAAAGGGCGATGCTTATAAGAATATTACCGAAGGGCACATCTTCCATGTCATTACGTATGGCAAAGGTTTAATGGGATCACACGGTTCTCAGGTAAGTGAAGAAGATCGCTGGAAGATTGCCAAGTATGTAAAACAACTACAAAAGAATTAATTTCTATTCTCAATGATAGCGGACGAAAAATACATTTTCAAACCTCAGACCAAGCAGAAACTTATTATTCTGATCGTAGTAGGTCTTTTGCTTTTTGCAATTGGGGTATTTATGGCACAGAACGGTGGCCATCATGAAGCAGCTGAAAAACATGCTTCCACTGAGATAGCAAAAGAATTATTGGCAAGCACTGAGCCTGCTCAGCATGATGTTGCGCACACACCCGCAGAAGGACATCATGGAAGCCCTATTTGGTTGAAGCGAATTTACACTTCCCTTTGGCAGAATAATATTTTCTTTGCAGGTATTGGAATTATCGGATTGTTTTTCATTGCTATTCAGTATGCTGCGCAAGCAGGCTGGTCTGCACCTATCAAACGTATCCCTCTGGCTATTGGCCATTGGATTCCGGTTGCAGGAGTATTGACTGTAATTCTTTGGTTCTTAGTAAAAGGAGATATTTTCCATTGGACGGATGCAAGTCTATACACAAAAGGGAGCGAACATTATGACAAAATTCTGGTTGGAAAGAGAGCCTATTTCTTTGGACCTTTTAACGAAGGTTCTTTCCCGATCTTTTATCTGGTAAGAATGGTGTTGTTTTTCGGCCTTTGGTTTATGTTCTTTAATTGGATCAAGAAACAAATGTTAGCAGAAGATATCAATGGAGGAACTTCATATTGGCTCGCTTCTCGCAAATTATCTGCTTACTTCTTGGTGATTTTTGCAGTAAGTTCTTCAGTGGCTGCTTGGGATTGGGTGATGAGCATTGATCCACATTGGTTCAGTACTATGTTTGGTTGGTATGTTTTTGCAAGCTGGTGGGTTACGGGTTTAGCAACGATTACATTGATCGTGGCAAATTTGAAGGGTGCTGGTTATTTGAAAGTAGTTACACAGAACCACATACACGACCTTGGTAAGTTTGTATTTGCCTTCAGTATTTTCTGGACCTATATCTGGTTCTGTCAGTTTATGTTGATCTACTACGCGAACTTGCCGGAAGAAACAGTTTATTTCATCCAACGCATGAGAAATGCACCTTATAGCTGGATTTTCTACCTCAACATTTTCTTAAACTTTGTATTGCCCTTCTTGTTATTAATGACGAGAGATGCAAAACGTCAGGTATCTATGTTGAAAGTGGTTTGCCCGATTGTAATTGTAGGACATTGGTTTGATTTCTATAACATGATTACCCCAGGAGCGATGAAAATGGAGGGAGGAATTGGTTTGTTGGAAATAGGTTTAGGATTGGTATTTGCCGGAGCTTTCTTGTTTGTGATACTTCAGGCACTTTCGAAGCTTCAGTTGGTGGCAAAGAATCATCCATTCATGCAAGAGAGTTTGAACCATCACATTTGATTTGTTTAAAGTTTTATTAAAGAAATACTATGAATTGGATAATTTGGGTAGGAGCAATTTTGGTGTTGATCATACTGTTTATGATCTTCAGAATTGGCAACCTGGTAGATCTGGTAAAAGGAAAGAAAGATGAAGAGTTCTCCATTTCCTGGAATAACTTCAATGCCTATCTGTTTTTGGGCTTCATGTTCTTTGGACTAATTTTCTTCTTTTGGTATTCCATTACTTATTTTGCGGATTACGATCCTCCGGTAGCGTCTATTCACGGCAAAATTACAGATGATTTGTTTTGGTTGACGATGTGGGTTACAGTCATTGCCTTCAGCATCATATTCATGGTCATGTTTTGGTTCACATTTACTTATCGTTACGATAAAACAAGAAAAGCTGAATTTTTTGCTGATAACACCAAACTGGAGATTCTCTGGACTGTAGTGCCAGCTGTTGTTTTAACCGTATTAGTTATTCAAGGCCTAGTAGCTTGGTCAGATATTACTAGCCCGGCTTCTAAAGATGCAGTGGTAGTGGAAATGGTGGGTCAGCAATTTTTATGGACAGCGCGTTATCCAGGAACGAAAGACAATGAATTGGGTAAGCATAATTATAAAATGATTGATGCTTCCAATGAGTTTGGGTTAGACTTATCAGATAAAAACTCATATGATGATTTCAAATCATTAGAACTCCACATTCCTGTGAACAAAGAAATTTTAATGAAGATACGTGCAAAGGATGTTTTGCATAGTGTTTTCTTACCTCATTTCAGAGTGAAAATGGATGCTGTTCCAGGGGTTCAAACACACTTCAAATTCACAGCTACAAAAACTACCGCACAAATGCGTGAAGAGTTAAACAATCCTAATTTCAATTATGAAATGGCTTGTACGGAAGTTTGCGGAAGAGGTCACTTCTCTATGAAATTTCCGGTGGTGGTTGACTCAGAAGAAGATTACAAAAAATGGTTGTCTTCTCAAGAATCTTGGTTAAAACAGAATCCGGAATACTTGAAATATGTGCCGGCCGAACTGAAAGAGGTGGCAATGATTAAGGCGGGTATCCCTTTGGATAATTCAGCAACAGTTCAAACCGCAGCGATTAAATAAGCAGAGAAAGAAACTATGGCAACAATAGACGTACACCATCACATTGAAACTCATGAACATGATGACCATGGTCATGAGCATCACCACGGTAATTTCTGGACCAACTATATCTTCTCTGAAGATCATAAGGTAATTGCTAAACAATTCCTTTTGACCGGTATGGCTTGGGCACTTATCGGGGGTGTTTTATCGGTTTTATTCCGCTTGCAATTAGGTTTCCCGGAAGCCAATTTATCATGGTTGAAGCCCATCTTAGGCGGATGGTTGACAGCTGATGGAAAAATTGATCCAGACTTTTATTTGGCCCTTGTAACCATGCATGGTACCATCATGGTGTTCTTTGTATTGACAGCCGGATTAAGTGGAACATTCAGTAACTTTTTGATCCCGTTGCAAATTGGTGCCCGCGATATGGCATCAGGCTTCATGAACATGCTTTCGTACTGGTTCTTTTTCTTGTCCAGTGTGATCATGTTTGTATCACTCTTCCTTTCCACGGGACCTGCCGCGGGTGGTTGGGTAATTTACCCTCCATTGAGTGCATTACCTCAAGCTATTCCTGGTTCTGGCCTTGGAATGACGTTATGGTTGGTTTCAATGGCGCTGTTTATCGTAAGCTCATTGTTAGGAAGTATCAATTACATTACAACCGTAATTAACTTGCGCACAGTAGGTATGTCGTTTACGAAATTGCCTTTGACAATCTGGGCTTTCTTCTTGACTGCCGTAATTGGTATCTTATCTTTCCCTGTCCTATTTGCTGCAGCATTACTATTAATTTTCGACCGCAGCTTTGGAACCAGCTTTTATTTATCGGATATCTATATCAACGGAGTTGCCTTACCCAATCAAGGTGGTAGCCCTATTTTATTCCAGCACTTATTCTGGTTCTTAGGCCACCCGGAAGTGTACATTGTATTGTTGCCTGCTTTGGGCATTACATCTGAAATTATCGCAACCAATTCGCGTAAGCCAATCTTCGGTTACAAGGCGATGGTGGGTTCGATGTTAGGTATTGCAATCCTCTCATTTGTAGTTTGGGCACACCACATGTTCGTAACGGGTATGAATCCATTCCTTGGGTCAGTTTTCACCCTTCTTACATTGATTATTGCTGTTCCTTCGGCTGTTAAAATCTTTAACTACGTCACTACATTGTGGAAGGGTAATATCCGATTTACTCCAGCCATGTTATTCTCAATAGGTCTGGTCTCATTCTTCTTAACAGGAGGTATTACTGGCCTTTTCTTAGGAAACTCAGCAGTAGATATTCAATTGCACGATACCTATTTTGTGGTAGCTCACTTCCACTTGGTAATGGGCAGTGCATCATTCTTTGGAATGATGGCGGGTGTATACCACTGGTTCCCTAAAATGTTTGGCCGCATGATGGACGAGAAGTTAGGTTATCTGCACTTCTGGTTAACCTTCATTGGTGTGTATCTGGTGTTCTTCCCCATGCACTACATCGGTATTGCCGGATTCCCAAGAAGATATTATTCATGGACTGCCTTTGAAACGTTCAGTGGATTTGCGGATTTGAATATGTTGGTAAGCATCGCTGCGATATTAACACTAGCCGCTCAGTTCGTTTTCTTGTTCAACTTTATCTACCATATTTTCCGTGGTAAACCTGCACCGGCTAACCCTTGGAATGCAACTACTTTAGAGTGGACTACACCTCGTCTTCCTGGACACGGAAACTGGCCTGGTGAGATACCAACAGTATATCGTTGGCCTTATGACTACAGCAAACCGGGTTCAAAAGAAGATTTCATTCCTCAGCATATTCCATTCTCTGAAACACCAGAATCCAATCTACCTCATGAAAACGATCAGATCAAATTAGATCTGGGTGGTGCTGGTGTTGGAGGCGATAAACACTAATCCGCTGGATTAGTAAGAGTTTGAATCGAACAGCGACTAAAGGTTTTTTTAAGCTTTGCTTAACTACTTTAGTCGCTGTTTATTTTTTGATAGCTGTAGGTGGTATAGTACGTGCTACAGGTTCGGGCATGGGTTGCCCCGATTGGCCCAAATGCTTTGGTAGTTGGGTTCCCCCTACATCGGTTGAGCAATTGCCTGAGAATTACAAGGATTCTTATGCGCAGTATCGCGATAAGAAGAATCAAAAGTTTGTTCGACTTCTTCATTCCATTGGGATGCATCAAACGGCCGATCAAATTTCGAATGACAAAACCATTTTAATAGAAGCAGATTTTAATCCGGTGAAAACCTGGATTGAATATCTAAATCGAATTGTAGGGGTGATCATAGGCTTATTGATTGTTTTGTTATTTGCGCGATCGATCAACTATAGAAAATCTCATCCATCTATTTTCTGGTTAGCACTTGCCACACTGGTAGCTGTTTTGTTTCAGGGATGGTTTGGATCGATTGTCGTCTCCACCAACCTTACACAGTGGACAATTACGGTGCACATGTTTCTGGCGATGGTGATCGTGGCAATATTAGTTTATCTATTGTGGATCAGTAGGGAACAACCACTGCAAATTGAAGCTACTGGTTCGGTGAAATGGTGGCTCATTATATGTGCAGTATTGCTGTTAATTCAAACCTTTTTCGGAACTCAGGTACGTGAGGCAATCGATCGACTGGCCAGAGAGAGTCGTGAGACTTGGATTGGCTCGCTGGGAGGGGAGTTTATCATTCATCGCTCGTTTTCCTGGGTGATTGTTCTCGCGCATGGCTATCTCCTCTGGAAGTTATATAAAACAAGTTCAGCGAAAGCTTTAACAACAACCTTAATGGTGTTAATTTTGGCTTCGGTTTTCAGCGGTGTGGGCATGGCGTATGGAGGAGTGCCTCCTTTCTTGCAGCCTATTCATCTTACTCTGGCAACTGTTACTTTTGGCTTGCAGCTATATTTGTTTTTTGGATTGAACAGTAGAAATAAAACGGTGTTAGTAAATTAGCATGGAAGCAATACAAGATCTAAGCACATTTACTTTGACGATGAGCAAAGCAAAGGCTTATTACGAGCTTCTAAAGCCTCGTTTATCGATGCTGGTTGCATTTTCCTGTGCCTTTGGGTATGGATTAGCATCCAAAGGAAGTATTGATTGGTTGGTACTAACTATGTTGGTAGTTGGTGCCTTTTTGCTTTCGGGAGCCTCGGTATGTATCAATCAGATCATTGAACGTGATTTGGATAAAATCATGACTCGCACCATGTCGCGCCCCATTCCAACCGGACGAATCTCAGTCAGCGAAGCCACCTTCTTTTCAGTGATTTGTTTGCTTTTAAGTATCGCTATTCTGTGGATTTTCACAAATCCTATGACAGTTGTTTTATCTATTGTTTCAATGGTGCTGTATAGTTTTATTTATACACCACTAAAGCGGGTCGGACCCATTGCAGTTTTTGTAGGGGCCATCCCGGGGGCACTGCCACCTCTATTGGGATGGATTGCCATGACCGGGGGCATTACCTACGAAGCCATGATTATTTTTGGTATTCAATTCATCTGGCAGTTTCCGCATTTTTGGGCTATTGCATGGGTAGCAGACGATGATTATAAAAAGGCTGGATTCAAGTTGTTGCCTTCAGGAGGAGGGAGGGATATTAACACCGCCATCCAGATTATGGTCTATACCATGTTTCTAATTCCTTTGGGATTGTTGCCTGCTAAATTTGGGATTACCGGATTAGATTCGGCTATTGTTGCTTCTATATGCGGTGTTGCTTTTTTTGCGCAGACGTTTTCATTGATGAAAACCGGAAGTCAGAAATCGGCAAAGCGGATTATGTTTGGTTCGTTTCTATACTTGCCGATTGTACAAATTGCTTTTTTGTTGGATAAAATATAATAATGCATATGAACGAGGCTGTTGATTTTAAAATTGTAGAGGCTCCGGCAAAGCCCATTTCCATGAATCCAAAGAAATTTGGAATGTGGTTGTTTATTGCCAGCGTGATGATGCTGTTTATGTCATTAACTTCTGCTTATATCGTTCGTCAGGCAGAGGGAAATTGGCTTTACTTCGAATTGCCAACCTTGTTTTTGATTTCTTGTGGTGTGATCATTGCAAGCAGTGTTTCTATGCAATTGGGCTTTTGGGCGGCCAAGAAAGACCAGTTCAGTAAAATTAAGACTTATGTAGCGATAACAACGGTTTTGGGTTTTACTTTTCTCGTGTTACAGTATTTGGGTTGGAAGGATATGGTTTCCAATAGTGTTTACTTAGTTGGAAACCCGTCAGGCTCATTTATTTATATCCTTACCGGATTGCACGGCTTACACATTGTAAGTGCGATTGTGTATTTGTTGATCGTACTCAATTCTGCCTCGAAACTTAAAATTTCCTCCAGCAACATGACTCAGATGGAAATGTGCACAACTTATTGGCATTTTTTAGGTCTTCTTTGGCTATATTTGTTCGTTTTCTTAACATTGCTGAGATAAATTTCTAACCATGGCACACGCACACGCGACTACCGCATCGGATCAAAATGTTTGGAATGGAGGAGTAGCTCCACTAGGCGCCAGTTATGGCAAGCTGATGATGTGGTTCTTCTTGCTTTCAGATGCATTTACATTTTCAGGATTATTGATCACTTACGGTTTAGTACGCTCTTCACATGCAGCTTCGGATGGTCTTGCAGGGTTCGATGTAACTAAATGGCCGGTTCCGGAAAAAGTATTTGAGGCGGTTCCATTCTTGCATGGTGTACCTGCACCTCTTGTTTTCGTAGGTATCATGACTTTCATCCTGATCATGAGCAGTGTAACCATGGTATTGGCGGTTGAGGCCGGTCATCGCATGGATCAGAAGGCTGTTGAGAAATGGATGTTGTGGACCATCTTAGGGGGTCTTACTTTCTTAGGTTGCCAAGCTTGGGAGTGGACGCACTTTATTGTTGGAACAGATACTCCAACTATCGTAAAGGATTTTGTAAATGGTCAATGGATTACCAAAGAGGTTTTTGGAGCCAATCTTCACATCAATCAATATGGCCCACAGGATTTTGCTGACTTCTTCTTCTTTATCACCGGATTCCATGGTTTCCACGTATTCAGCGGTGTGCTATTGAACTTCCTTATTTATTATAATACGGTAACGGGTGTTTACAATCGCAGAGGCCACTATGAAATGGTGGAGAAAGTAGGTTTGTATTGGCACTTTGTAGACTTGGTGTGGGTGTTTGTATTTACCTTCTTCTATCTCGTTTAATAAGATTTTTTTTCTAACATTCAAAATATAGACAAATGGCACATACCTCACACGAACCAGAAGTTGTTGTTCTTCCTCCCGACAAAGCAAAAATCAAAAAGCTTTGGACTGTAGCTGCAATTTTAGGTGCTATAACCTTGGTTGAATTCATTGTAGCCTTCACGGTTCCTCATGGTTTTTTTAAAACCAGTGTATTCGTGATTATGACCATTGTGAAGGCTGGATACATTGTGGGTGAGTTCATGCACTTGAAGTATGAAGCAAAAGTTCTCTTCTGGTCTGTACTAATTCCAATTATCTTTATTGTATGGATGTTGATCGCTTTCCTGTATGAAGGATTTCAATTATCTGACATTAACTTTATTTAAGGTTTAATGAAAGTCAAAAAAGAATGGCTAAGGTTTAACTTTAGCCATTTTTGTTTTAAGACCTGTAGATAGCTCTGTTTAACAACCGAACTGTGAAACGAAAAAATGTTCTGCTCAGCGTAGCGCTCTTGTTGCCAGTATTGGTTTTTATTTTCTTAAAATTTTTCGGGAAGAATAAGTTTGACATTCCTGTTTTTCATCAGGATCGAATTGAACTAATAGGCGATTGTAATCTAAACTACGCTGTACCTTATCGGGTGCCCGTTGAGGTATTAACCAGCCTGAATTGTGTTTTATGGGATCCATCTGTAATTGTTTTTTCAGATCTGGTAGGAGAGAGTAAATCCCGTTTGGAAACTGAAATTCAAACAAAGAAATTGAACTTAATCGTTGCGAAAGGGTTAGTATCAGAGGAGGAATTGCGCAAGCTGTCATGCGTATTTATTCTACCACCGGAAACAAATGCGGTGCTAGTGGATGGAGAGCAACGAATACGCGGTTACTATAAATTGAATGACCGCGATGAGACAGACCGATTGTTAGTTGAATTAAAAATATTGTTTAATGAGTACTGAGGCTTTACCTAAAAAAGATCCCTATCAAAAATTGATCATCGCACTATCGGTAGTCATACCTTTAGCGGTGGCAGCTCTTTTTAAAATCAAGATTGATGGATACGATTTTTCATTTCTTCCACCCATCTACGCGACCATAAACGGATTTACTGCTGTGCTGTTGGTTCTGGCCGTTCGCGCCATTAAATCAGGCGATAGAAGCTTGCATGAAACGCTTATGAAGATTTGTATTGCTTTGTCGGCTGCGTTTCTGGTTTTGTATGTAATCTATCACATGTTCAGCGATTCAACTCCTTATGGAGGTGAAGGCGCAATGAAATACATCTATTACTTTATATTGATAAGTCACATTTTGCTATCTGTGATAGTAATTCCATTTGTCTTGCTTACGTTTTCCAGAGCTTTGGCCGGAAATTTCGAGCGTCATAAGTCGTTGGCAAAAATTACTTTTCCAATCTGGTTATATGTGGCAACTACCGGTGTGATTGTTTACTTGATGATTCGACCTTACTACGCATAAGCCATGAAACGTGTAATTGTATCTGCTCTGTTTATTTTGATGAGTGTTGGTGCTTGGGCGCAATGTGCTATGTGCAAAGCCACGTTAGAGAATAATATCAGCAACGGAAATATTGGTATTGCTGCCGGAATAAATTTTGGCATCCTTTATCTCTTTGTCGCACCGTATTTGGCCATTATGGCTTTGGGATTTTTTTGGTACAGAACCAGCAAGAAAAATGAAGCTAAGCAATCAAGCAGCCATTTGGCAGGGTAAGTGCCCGTGTTGTCGTGAGGGAAATATCTTTTCATATCCTCTCACAAACATCACCCGGTTTTATGAAATGAATGAGAAATGCACTGTATGCAGTTCTACATATGTACCCGAGCCAGGCTTTTACTTTGGTGCGCTTTTCATTAGCTATGGTTTTACTGTCGCATTTTTCGTAGGAGTTTCGATGTTGTTGTATTTTACCATACACCCGGCCACATGGGTTTATCTCACGGCCATTCTAGGTACTTCTATTATTTTTATCCCGTTTAGCTTTCGTTATTCGCGTATTCTTTTTCTCTATTGGTTTGGAGGGATAGCTTACAGAGGCAAATAATTACGAAAGCCTCGGATGAGCCTTTCTTATTTTGTACTTTTAATGAAAGGGTAATATGCTTTCTTTAAAAAGAGTACTGCTTTTCTTTCTTTCCTGTTGCTTTCTTACAGCAGGGTTTTATGTAAATGATAGTTATCGGGAGCCCATTCAGCCGGACGAGTTAAGCAAAACGATTTCGCAAAACATCCGCACCGTTTTTCGCAGGACCGAACTAGAGGCAACTTTACTACGTGAATCAAAAGATAATTTAGCTTGGCAAAAGGTGTCAGGTAGTTTTTTGCGATTGAATGGCTCGCAGCTTGTGCAATGGAATAATAACTCGTTTGTGCCTGATATGGAGTGGCTGCAACAGACATTTCATACGCGATTACTCCAAACGCAGAGAGCAAGTTATTTAATTCGTAAATGGCCCATTGATTCGTCCAACGTATTAGTAGCGGTAATCCCGTTGCTAGATGCCCCGAAAGCAATCAATAAGTATTTGCAACATTTTATCAACGAAGAGATTTTTCCGGTTGAGGAATTATCCATTCATCCTTTTCAAGAGAAAACGCTCGTCTCCATCTTTGATGAAAACAATACAGGCTTATTTTCAATAGAAGTGGAGGCGGTAACTTCACGAATCACTCCCGATTGGACTGGCTTATTCCTTTTTTTGATCGGCATTGCCTGCTTAGTTTCTTTTTGTGTTAATATTCTGAGAGATCTGCATCAGCAGGGTAAATACGAATTAACATTTATAGCCGGACTTTCCGTTTCGTTCCTCATCCGCATCGGCATGTTGTTTGCCGACTTTCCGAAACAATGGGGAAGCTTTGCATTGTTTGACCCACAGTTGTTTGCATCTTCTTTTATCAATTCTTCTTTGGGTGATTTTCTGATCAATTCGATAATCGTTTTATTCTTTTGTGGATATGTGTTTCTACATTTTCATCATTTCAAAAGCATTCATCGGGTGCTGGCCGGTAAACGGTTTCGTTTAGTTTGGGGCAGCGTATTGATTACCCTAGCTCTTTTTTCTTTTCTGTTTCCCTTCTTATTCTACGAAATCATTTTTCACAACTCTTCCATTCTGATTGACATTGGCCGCAACATGGAGTTTTCGGGAATGCGAGTTGCTGCCTACATCACAATCATTACCGGCTCGCTTAGTAGTTTTTTGTTTGGCTACGTATTTTTGAAATTAGCTATTGATCTGGATGACAAAAGCGGGTGGCGATTCGGAGCCATGCTTTTGATCGGTTCACTGCTATTTCTCTTTTATTGTTACTTAGACGACCACGACTATTCAATAACTCTTTTTGTAGCACTGATTTATTTTATCACCATCCGGTTAACCAACCTGCATAAAACGCTGGCTCAGGTAACTATTTCTACGTTTACATTTCTTTTGATTGCGGTTGCCGCCTATGCATTGCAAGGAGCCTTGAGCATCCGCCAATTCTCGCGCGAATCGCTCGTGCTTTCCATGCAGCGTTTTGGAAACAATAACTTGATTAATCATGATATTCTGGGAGAGTATTTAATGGCCGAAAGTGTGAAAGCAATTTCGACTGATCCATTTATCGTGGCCCGATTTACGAATCCACTACTCCCGAAAGGAAATGTCCGTCAGCGGATAGAGAAGATTTATCTCAACTCTTATTTCGATCGGTATGCCAGCAAAATTTATCTCTATAACTCGGCTGGACAAACGCTGGACAGTGATACACTGCGAAGTCTAGCCACCTCGATTCAATCATTTCAACACCTGGCCATTCGCACCGGATATGAAGGTGTATTTTGGCTACGCGAACGAGGCGGAAGTTTGGCAACCAGAAGATATTTAGGAATTGCAGCCGTAACCAAAGTTGATGCGATCGTTGGTTATGTAGTTTTAGAGCTATCGCTTAAAAGTCTTGCCTCTAAAAATGTTTATCCGGAGTTGCTGGTGGATAATCGTTTTGTGCAATTTGTTTCTGACAAGGACTTTAATTATGCTTTTTATCTAAACGATTCTTTGGCTGGAAGTGTAGGGGATTTTAATTACGCAAAGGGCTTTGATCGAAATTCGCTGAAAGCAGAAATTTTTAATCAGCCCATCAGCCACAATGGATATTTGCATACAGCCATGCGAGGCGATGAAAATCTGCTCGTCATCATTTCCACACCGGATTATCGGTGGTTTGATGCGCTGGCTAATTTCTCGTTCCTTTTTATCATTAGTTTGTTCCTGATATTTTGTTGGATGCTCATTCATGCTACGCAGAATTACTGGCGTGGCCGAAAAATGAATTATTCTACTCGCATTCAACTTTATATCTATCTGGCTTTTATTCTTCCTTTGGTGGTGGTTTCGACAACTATCGTGAGGTTGATCGGAAAAGAAAATGAGACAGAGCTTGAATTGGATTATCGATTGCGAGCCGAACAAATGGGAGCAACCTTGTCTCTTCAAAATGACTCGCCCAATGTGCGTGAAGTGGATTTGGCTCCACTGGCCCAGTCATTTCATACAGATGTTAACTTATACAGTCCGGAAGGGAAGTTGATTACTTCCAGTCAGCCGGGAATATTTGACAATCAGTTGATCTCAAGTTGGATCAATCCGATGGCCAAAAATGCATTGGCTGAAAATGGAGATAAGTACTTTGTGGCGAAAGAACGCATTGGCTTATTGAGTTACAACAGTTCGTATTTGGCCATCACTTCTCCAGATGATGGTAAACTGAAAGGTATATTGAATTTGCCATTCTTTAAATCAGATAATGAAGCCAGTCGAAGTCTAGCTATTGTATTATCAAACATCTTAATAGTATTTGTACTGGTTTTCATTTTATTTTCCATTGCATCGCACTATGCCATTCAATGGCTTACTTTTCCCTTGCGGATGATTACCAAAACGCTGGGCAAAACAACGCTGAACTCAAATCAACCATTGCAATGGAAGTCGGAGGATGAGATTGGATTGATGGTGCGCGAATACAATCGCATGTTGGCTACACTTGAGCAAAGCAAGATTCAACTCGCCAATACTCAGAAGGAAAGTGCCTGGCGCGAAATGGCGCAGCAAGTGGCGCATGAAATCAAGAACCCACTTACACCCATGAAGTTGACACTTCAACAAATGGAATTAAATGCCCGCGCAGATGAAAACAAACTGAAGTCGATTCGATTGCTGTTGGAACAAGTAGAGTTGCTGAATGACATTGCTTCGTCATTCAGCACGTTTGCCAAAATGCCAACGCCCCAACTTCAACAGGTGGAGCTCATGGCACTACTAAATTCTGTTGTTGCGCTCTATGCGTCACAAGAAGGTCAAACGGTGGAATTGAAATCAACGATTCAATCCGTCATGGTGCGGGGCGATGAGAAATTATTGACAAGGGTGTTTTCAAATTTAGTTTTAAACGGCCTGCAATCCTCTGTTGCACGCAAAGCATCGGTGTGGGTAAATGTAGAAATTCGGGAGAAGCGTGTCGTGATTGATGTGAAGGACAATGGGGATGGAATTCCCGAAGATTATCAAAGCAAAATTTTTACGCCTTATTTCAGTTCGAAGCAATTGGGTTCGGGATTAGGTTTGCCGATTGTGAAGCAAGGGGTTGAGCAATGCGAGGGCACCATAAATTTTGTCACCCAAATCGGGGCAGGTACTTTATTTCAGGTTTCGTTTCCTTTGTTAATGGAGTAATCGGTGTAACCATTTTAAACATGTAAAGTAGAGAAGGGTGCAACGTATGTTAAAATGATAAGTCTTTCTAAAAAAGAAGCATATGGTTAAAAATTACCTGATCGTCACTTTCCGGAATCTTTTCCGAAACAAGGCATTTTCGGTTATCAATGTAGTAGGCTTGGCTTTTGGAATTTCATGTAGCTTGCTCACACTTCTTTGGGTGCTGGATGAATTAAGCATGGATGCATTTCATGTAAATGGAGAGCGCCTCTTTCGGGTTTTAGAAAACCAGGCTTATACCGATGGTAAAACGTTAACCACCAATTCTACACCCGGCCCGATGGCTCCGGCCATTAAGGAAAAATTCCCAGAAATTGAGTTTGCCTCGCGCATGACGTGGGGTGAGCGTAAACTCTTTCAGGAAAAGAAAGAGGGCTTCTTCGAAGAAGGCCGCTTTGTGGATCAGGATTTTCTTCAGATGTTTTCTTTTCCGCTTCAAAGCGGTGATGTCAATTCAGCCTTGAAGGATAATCACTCGATCGTTATCAGCGAAAAGATGGCGATTAAGTTTTTTGGTAAGACAGATCCGATCGGCAAAGTTTTAGTGATGGATGCTGGTGAAAGTTTTAAGGTGACGGGTGTACTGAAACCTATTCCTTCTACCTCTTCATTAAAGTTTGATTTTCTTCTTCCGTTCAGTTGGTATTTTGAAAAGAATAAGCAATGGCTCGATCAATGGGACAATAACAACGTTCGCACGTTTGTTCAATTGAAGACCAACGCGGATGCAGTGCAATTTGCTGCCAAACTGGAACGAGAAATTGATCATCATGTAGATGGTGATAATAACATCTCGTTGTTTATTCAGAAATTTCAGGAAGCCTATTTGCACAGTGAATTTGTGGATGGAAAGCTGGTAGGGGGCAAGATTGAATCGGTGCGGATATTCTTCATCGTAGCGGTATTGGTGCTGTTGATTGCAAGCATCAATTTTATGAACTTAACCACTGCTCAATCTGCCAAGCGCGCAAAGGAAGTTGGCTTGCGCAAAACGATTGGAGCTGTCAAGTCGCAGTTGGCATTTCAGTTTTTAAGTGAATCCATGGTGATGGTTTTGCTTTCATCGGCAGTGGCAATCGTGTTGGCTTTTATGTTGTTGCCACTCTTCAACGAAATAGCAGGCAAAGAACTTTCATTTAACTTATTGACGGGAGACTCCATCTTGCTTTTGATGAGCGTGGTGTTATTTACTGGTTTAATCTCAGGTAGTTATCCTGCTTTGTATATATCCGGATTTCAACCGGCTAGAGTATTAAAAGGACAGTTGAGGAGTGGTACCGGAGCTGCTCGCTTTCGCAAATTGTTGGTGGTGGTTCAGTTTACACTCTCCATTATCCTCATCATCAGCACACTGGTGGTTTACCGACAAATGGATTTTGTGCAAAACAAAGACATAGGTTTAGATCGAAACAATGTGGTGTACCTGTGGATGAATGGTGATATGAGCAAACATGCTGATGCCATTCGTGAAGAGCTACTAAAAGAGCCTGCCATTGAAGTAGCGTCACTTTCTAGTGCCAATCCAATTGACTTTGGTAACTCCACATCCAATCTAACTTGGGAGGGCAAAGATCCGAACGATAAGATTTTGTTTTCCAATTTTTCGGTTGACTACAACTTCATTGAAAGCATGAAGATGAAACTGATAGGAGGCCGAAGTTTCAAGCAAGAGATTGCTACCGATACGGCTAATTTTATTATCAATGAAGCCGCACAAGAAGCGATGGGCTTTGATAATGCGGTGGATCAGCCTCTCACTTTATGGAATGATCGAAAGGGGAAGGTGATTGGAGTGGTTCAAAATTTTCATTTTCAATCCGTTCATTCCAAAGTAGAGCCGCTGTTTATGATGTACGAACCTGACTTTTACAGTGTCATTTTTGTGCGCTTCAAGGAAGGACAACGCACAGCCGCGTTGCAGGCGATGGAGAAAATAAACAAACATTATGCTGCGGCTTATCCATTTGAGTTTAAACAATTAAGTGAAGATTGGGACGACCTCTATAAATCGGAGGACCGTTTTGGAAAGCTGTTCAACTACTTCTCTTTCTTGTCCATACTGATTTCTTGCTTAGGTTTATTTGGATTATCAGCATTCAGTGCGGAGCAAAAGACCAAAGAATTGGGCGTGCGCAAAGTGATGGGTGCCAGTGTAAGTGGCTTGGTACAATTGATGGCCAAAGAATTTGCTGGGCTTGTATTGCTCGCCATGCTGATCGGTTGTTCAGTTGGTTGGTATGTAATGAACTGGTGGCTAGGAACCTATGCGTACCATGTAGAAGTTGGAATACCTACCATTTTAATCGCGGCTGTTATCTGCTTTGTGGTGTCGATGGCAACGGTTAGTTATCATGCGGCTAAAGCTGCAATGATTGATCCCGTGCGAAGCTTGCGCTACGAGTAATTCCTGCTAAAAGTCATAAAAAACACTTTTCAAACGATTGAAATAATTGGCGTTTGATTGCTAATTTGCGGCTCCGAAACCTTAAAAAAGCATTTATGGAGATCGCAAAAACGTATGACGTTAAGCACACTGATTTAGTAAAATGGGTTAATGAAGTAGCCGCGCAATGCAAGCCCGATAGCATTCGCTGGTGCGATGGATCGCAAAATGAATATAATGAGTTGTGTGAGTTGCTGGTGAAGAAAGGCACCTTCATCCGACTGAATCCTGAAAAAAGACCGAATAGCTTTGCCTGTTTTTCTGACCCGAGCGATGTAGCGCGTGTAGAAGATCGCACCTATATCTGTAGCCGCAGACGCGAAGATGCCGGCCCCACCAACAATTGGGTGGAGCCGAAGGAGATGAAGCAAACATTGAATCCTTTGATGGATGGTTGTATGAAAGGCAGAACCATGTATGTGATTCCATTTAACATGGGACCGCTCGGTTCTCCGATTTCACAAATAGGAGTTGAGATTACTGATTCGGAATATGTAGTGACAAACATGCATATAATGACGCGTGTTGGAACACGCGTAGTAGAATTGCTTGGCACCGATGGAGAGTATGTAAAATGTTTGCATACCGTTGGTGCTCCACTAAAACCTGGGCAGGCAGACGCGAAGTGGCCTACGAACGCAACCGTAAAATACATTGTTCATTATCCGGAAGAGCGGTCCATTGTTTCGTATGGTTCCGGTTATGGTGGCAATGCGTTGTTAGGCAAGAAATGTTTTGCCTTGCGTATCGCCAGTGCGATGGCCAAAGAAGAAGGTTGGCTTGCTGAGCACATGTTGATATTAGGTGTCGAAGGTCCGGATAAAGAAAAGAGTTATGTAGCCGCTGCATTTCCAAGCGCCTGTGGTAAAACCAATTTCGCCATGCTCATTCCACCCAAAGAATTAGATGGTTGGAAAGTAACTACGGTGGGCGATGATATTGCGTGGATCAAACCGGGTAAAGATGGTAAGCTGCACGCGATCAATCCGGAAGCCGGATACTTTGGAGTGGCACCAGGCACAAATTACAAAACGAATCCAAACGCAATGAAGACGATGGAGAAGAACTCCATCTTCACCAACGTGGGTGTAACACCTGATGGTGACGTGTGGTGGGAGGGAATGACGAAAGAAGTGCCGAAAGATGTTATTGATTGGAGAGGACAAAAGTGGGATCCGGCATCGGGAAAACCGGTGGCTCACCCAAACGCGCGATTTACAGCACCTGCATCACAATGCCCTTGTATTGATCCGGATTGGGAAAATCCAGACGGTGTGCCGATTGGTGCCTTCATCTTCGGAGGAAGAAGAAGCACGACTATTCCGTTGATTTATCAGGCACACAACTGGAACTCCGGTGTGTACTTAGCAGCTACGATGGGTTCAGAGATGACAGCCGCAGCTTTTGGCGAAGTGGGCAAAGTGCGCAGAGATCCATTTGCGATGTTGCCATTCTGTGGATATCACATGGGCGATTACTTTAATCACTGGTTACAGTTTGGTCGTGATATTCCAAACCCGCCTCGCATCTTCGGTGTGAACTGGTTCCGCAAAGATGAGAAGGGCAATTTTATATGGCCCGGCTTCAGCGACAACATGCGTGTGTTGAAGTGGGTGGTGGAGAAGATCAGAGGAAAATCAAACGCAGTGGAGAGCCCGATTGGATGGATGCCGCATTATGAAGATATCGATTGGACGGGTTCTGATTTTACGAAGCAACAGTTCGACAGCATCATGATGATCGACCGCGAAGGCTGGAAGCAAGAATTACTTTCTCATGCGGAATTGTTTGAAAGAATGTACGACAAGCTGCCGAAAGAATTTATCTTCATGCGCGAGCTTTTATTATCGAGCTTATGGCGCTCACCGGAAAAATGGAGTCTCGAAGCGGAGGAGATTTAATTTAGTTTTTCTCCTTTGAAAATACCGGCTTGAAATGTTAGAGTTTTGATGAGCTTACCTGTCTCATCAAACTCTTTCCATTGCTTGTGTTTTTTATTAGCTACGTATTCGCCTTGCTCTTTGATTTTGCCGTTGGGGTAGTAGCTGGTGTAGATTCCATGCTGACGACTGCCGCGATACTCGCATTCCGAAAGTAGTTTACCATCCTGATAGTAGTTCTTCACCGGACCTGTGATTAGATTAAACTTCCAGGTTTCTTCCACCGACTTCTCGCCATTCTCATGATATTGGGTGCGAATGCCATTCAGTTGACCTTTTTCATAACTCTCTTTTAGGCTTACCGTCTTGCCATCGTTGAAATAGAAAATCCATTGGCCATGCGATTTATTGCTTCGGTATTCTTTAGTGAAGACTAGCAGACCATCTTCAGTGTATTCTTCCAGCTTACTATCCAAACCATTGAATGCAAACTGTTGCTTCGTTTTTACTTTGCCATTTTCAAAGTAGTCGAAGTTGGTGCCGGTTTTTCCGCCTTCTTTAAATTGATAAATATGCTGCTTGTTGCCGTTGGTGTAGTAGCCAATGTTTTCTCCGTGCAGCTTCGCATTCATGAAATGACCTTCTAGCAACAGATGACCTTCCTGATCGTAGTTTTTAAAGTCGCCTACTTTTTCACCTTCGGCAATCGAGTAAATCAATTCCAATTGTGCGTTGGGATAGAATGATTTGAAGTAGCCGGAAATGAAACCGTCTTTGTAATTCGCTTCCGTTTCGATGGTGCCACTTTCGTAAAATGTTTTGGTAACTCCGTTTGGCTTTTGATTTTTATAAGTGATCTCTTTGCGAATTTTTCCGGAAGCATAATACTCTTTCACGAAACCATCCGGTTTGCCTTTTACAAATGAACTTTCTTGCTTGAGAATCCCGGAAGGGAAATACGATTTGATGCTATCGACTAAAAGGTTGTTTTGATAATAGGCTTTTTGGATTTGCTTTCCCTTTTCGTTGTAAACTTCTACAGCGCCATGACGCAAGCCGTTTTCATAACTGATTTTGCGAATCAGTGTGCCATTGGCATGATATTCATAGAATGTGCCGGAGCGCACGCCATTCACGAAAGTGCCTTCGATGTTTAGTTTGCCATTCGGAAAATAGCGCTTGTACTTCCCATCCATGGTTTGATTGTCATCCGCAACGAAATAGTGTTCCTGAATTTGCCGCTTCATGGGATCGTAGAAGGTCTTTACTTCTTTTTGTGCGAATGCCAGTTGGCTGATGAACAACAAAATGAGTGCGAGACGAATCGACATGGTTAAAGCAGTTGAGAGTTTGTAGGCAAATTTAGAGATAGCTTTTAATATTTCTGAATGCTGTCGATTGATGAACATATTATCAGACGAACCAACGCTCAGGTACTTGGATTGTTGTATTGCCCAGATTTCCACCAAAAAGGAAAAGCCGGACAAACCGGCCTTTCCATTATTTCTAAAGCTAAGATTACATTCGTTCGATCACAATAGCAGAAGCACCGCCACCGCCATTGCAAATTCCGGCAACGCCAATGGTGGCATTGTTTTGCTTCAATACATTGGCCAATGTAATAGTAATACGCGCACCAGATGCACCGAGCGGATGGCCTAAAGCTACTGCGCCTCCGTTTACATTCACTTTCGATGGATCGATTTCTAATAACTTGTTGTTGGCAATCGCCACAGCAGAGAAGGCTTCGTTGATTTCGTAAAAGCCCACATCGCCTTTTTCTACTCCGGCCATCTTCATGGCTTTTGGAATAGCGAGTGAAGGAGCGGTGGTAAACCACATCGGGTCGTGTGCGGCATCGGCAAAGCCTCTGATCTTCGCAATAGGAGTGATGCCCAATTCTTTTGCTTTCTCTTTGCTCATCAGGAAACCGCAGCTGCTCCATCGTTAAT
>JABFSO010000207.1 GCA_013140555.1 Cyclobacteriaceae bacterium
TGTCGGCTATGAAATGATTTTGACTCGACTATAAAATGATTTCACCTGCCACAGTTACCCTGTACCCAAGTTGCACTCTGCACTCCTCCAAACTCTCAACTAACTTTTAACTTTAACTTATGTGATTTACGACAAGATCTTTTTTTGGACTAATGGGAGGGAAGAACGAAATTTGTTAACAGCTCAACGAACTATGATAATGTAACTATCCTGTTATTGTCAAGCGATTGATTATGAAGACAACTATTCTTATTTTCTTCCTTACACTAACAATAGGCTCACAATGTCAGTCGATCGAGAACATTAAGAAAAGATTACAACTCTTGAGCGACTCATCAAAAATTCGATCTGACACGACCGGATTATCTAGACTGCCAAGGTTTACGTTCTTTTGTACTGCGGAAATTATCATTACGGAAGAAGACAGAACTGAAAAAACTATTCCTTCTGAGATACAAGATCCCTGGAATTATTATTCAGTCATCGATTTGAATAATGATGGATTGAATGACTTGGTTTATTCTGGCCCATGCAATCCGTATGACCAAACGGGTATTCTTCTGAATGATGGAAAAAGCTTGCAATTAATTTATGATTATCCGGGAGTGGTTATTTCAATTGTGAAAGGAAGCACCCAGACAACCATTCATAGTTTATATCGGCCTACGGGTTGCTACTCAAATAATGAATTAATAGAAATTACAATCGTAAAAGGAAAACCTCCATCCATTAACCGAATCGGTTATACTGTTATTCCTAAGCTGAATTTACAAAATCTAAAAAATGTAAAAGTACAAGGTGTTCTTAGATGGAGTCCCAAGCAAGATGATGTGGAAAGAAAAGATGAATGCTCTGATCAACGGATTAAAGGAAATCATTTACTGAATATAGATAAGCCGACAGAAGCGATTCAACTAGATCAATTTGGGCAGTGGAGACTGGTACTCTACAAAACGAGCAATCATGAATCAATAATTGGTTGGATTAAGCGTAAGTAAAACAAATATCTCCGTTATCTTTGCTACATTGAAGTTTGTAGTTCTTTATTTATCTTTATCATCCCTCGAAGCGTGGAGGACAGAGCGCAGGTTTTAATTGCCCGCCAGCAATAAGCTAAACGTTATGGGGCATTAGCTAGATTCCGCGGACAATGAAGCGTAACGTGATATAAGTTCCTTTTCCAAAGACAAGGTCAACATTTTAAAGCACGGACAAGTGTTATGAGTAAAATAAGTGACGTTCTCCTAACTATTGGCTTCCTATTACTCTATGGATACTATGTCTTAATGGGTATTTCTTTTGGAGGACTAAGTGGTGACAACCAAGGCCCTTTTGTTCTATTAGCGATAATAGGATTTGCGTTAATTATATTTTCATTGACCACTAAATCCATTGCTCAATATGCACTGACTCGAATAGGTGGAATCTTTGTGCAGACAACATTAATTTATTTTGATTTAGAACATTCGTATTCATTTGAATTGAAGTTGGATTTCATCCTTAATGCAATTTTTTACTTTCCAACATTGGGATTGATTATTTATCTCACATGTTCATTGATAAGAATAATTGCAATAAATAAAGAATTGAAACAATGACCAGTGACTAAGCTCCCAAGCGTTTCATCCGAAGTCCGAGTCACTACCTACTTTAATAGAAAGCGTCTCAC
The DNA here is from genome assembly GCA_013140555.1 of Cyclobacteriaceae bacterium. Lineage (GTDB taxonomy): Bacteria > Bacteroidota > Bacteroidia > Cytophagales > Cyclobacteriaceae > ELB16-189. The sequence continues at coordinate 1,670 of JABFSO010000207.1, forward strand.
AACACCAAACCCCAATGACCAATGACTAAGACCTAAGACCCAAGTCCCAAGCCCCAACACCTCGCGCAAGATCTAGCCGAGGAATCATCCTGCCAATCCTAAAATCTTGATTCAGACAACTAAACTGATTTTTGAAGGTGTGGGAGGGAAGAACGAAATTTGATGAAACAAAGAACTAAGAGATATAACAGAGATATACGCAAGTCTTAAGGCAAAACATGTGCTTATAATAATGTTATTCATAACCATTTTCGAGACATGACGAAAGGATTTCTACTGCGGATGATGCTAATGAAATTAATTCTCTTTTTCACTTGCTACTTAACAATGGTATCTTGTGTAACACTACAGCGGCCAAATTTAGGTAAGCAGAAGATTGAATTGACTAAAAATAACTTAGACCAATTGAATGGCGACTATGATTTAAAATCAAAGGATAATTCAAACTACCGACTACCCTTTGTGTTGATCTACTACCATTGCTGTGGTTACGACACTATAATAGACCAAGGAGATCGAGTTTCACTTCAGGTACTAACAAACAATAGAATACGAATCACCATTGTGGATGACAACGAAATCGTAAGAACGAAAATCCTGAAGGGGGAAATCAAAGACGGTTATTTTGAATACAATTCAATTCATCTATCATCTTTTTGGGTATTATTGAATGCGTATACCCGAAAAAAAATGCGAATCGGACTATTGCCTGATGGCAGTTTGGTCGTGGATGTCGCACGGGTGTCCTGGGGTCTCTTGGTACTCATGCCTATTACAGGCTATAGTGAAAAGGCTAGTGACATTGAGTTTTCTAAGAAAGATGGCATCAGCCAACACTAGGTGTTTGGAATAGCTGGGCTTTCGGTTGGTTCGTTCTTTTAGTTTTTAAAATACGTTGATCTCGGTAGAGTAACCCCCATCCTTCGTCTGCTATGAAAGATCCCCAACGATCTCAAAAACACTTTATCGAACACATCCCTACTTACTCCAACCATCATTCTGCAATCCTAAAATCCTGATTCAGAAAAAAAATGTAGTCTGCACACCTCGTAACCCGAACTCCCCAATGACTAATGACCATTGACCAATGACTAAGTCCCAAGTCCTAAGTCCCAAGTCCTAAGTCCCAATTCCTAATCCCCAATGACTAATGACCATTGACTACGCACCTCTCACAACACAAAGCCCCTAAGTCCTAATCCCCAAGTCCCCCACGCCTTTCGCACGTGCCGTTGCCGCACCTACAGCCGCACAATCCAACACAATTGCAAGTGCCAAAGCGACCTCCATTACTCACAACGCTCGAAAACGGACAATAACTGGTCATTAATTTCAACCTTAGGAATAGTGATTATAGAAATTGACTCAGATTTCAACTAAAATTGAAAAAGTTTTTCTGGCAAAGTATTTGTCAACCAAGCGCAAATGGCATTTAATATATTGAGTTCTATTTTTTTTAAAGTACGGGCTGATACCTTGCCTAAATAATTAATCAAAAATGAAATTAGAACTATTAAAATCAGTCGCAATAGTGTCGCTTGTTTTAGTTTTTCAAAATATTTCTGCACAGCAAAAATTACCAATAATCAGAGCAAATTCTAAAACCGTAAAAATCCTTGATGGAAAAAACTATAAGGCCGATTTTTGGGTAATCTTTCCGGAAACCAAACCAGATATTTATTATTTAGATTTACCAAGGAGAAATCAAGAACTAAAATTTATTACCGATTTAGATAGTATCTCGTTCACTATGAAATTCGGAGAGACCAAAGATTTTATTGTGCTTTTAGGCGGTAAGGATTCATGTTTCACTCAAATTTCAGCAAATTATCAAAACTTAAAAAAACCAAAAAAAGTTAGGCAAGGAAATGACACTATTCCATTTGCATTGAAGGACAATCGAATTTACTTTAAAGGAAAGATAAATGGCTCTGAACTCTTAAATATTCAGTTCGATTTAGGGGCTGGAGCTGTTAATCTCAACAAAAAATCTGTTAATAGAATTAAAATATATTTTGATAAAAAAGGAACCCTAGTAAACAGTGATGGGGCAAATGAAACGCGAGTAAGTTCAAGCAATCAATTCGAAATTAATGGATTAACTTGGAATGATATTGAACTTTATGAAACCAAGAATATGGCGAACTATGAAGACGTAATTATTGGAAATGGATTTTTTTTAGACCAAGTTTATAAAATTGATTACGATAAAAAAATTATTGTCTTGTACGAGGAATTACCAAAAATTGAACTTGATTTTGTTAAACAGGATATGATTTTGGATAATGGAATTCGCCCCGTTTTTGAGGCGATTTTTTCTGTTGAGGGTAAACCATATAAAGACTGGTTTTTGTTTGATACCGGGAATACATCAAATGGAATTTTAGGGAATGGTTTTTTAGGACACAATAATTTGTATGAAAAATTTTCTAACATTATAGGAATTGGCAGTAATAAATTAGCATTTATTCCCAAACTTAGTATCGCCAATCAAACTTTTTCAAAAGGCGTAATTACTTTGGAAAAACCAAACAAAAATGGCTCGAAATATAAATTTGCAGGACTTATTGGTAATAAAATATTGAAACGGTTTAATGTGATAATTGATAACCGCGAAGGGTTTATTTATTTGAAACCAAGTATTTATTTTAGTAAAGAGATTTCGGAATAACACCAAAACAACTATCGGAATATTTCTTGTAGTAGTTTCAGTAATTCTTTTGAAGAAAAGTTTTCTTAACAAGAAAAAAATTAAAAAGTGAAGGACATAGATATAGATTTGATCTGCCAGCAACGGTTATAAGAAATTGGCAGTTCAATGGGTAAACAAACCTTTTGAACACCGTAAGTATGTATAAACTCATAGAATAGTTCATAAAATTGGAAAGAGCCATTAATGCCTATTTAGCTTCAATGAAAGCACTTTGTCCCAAAGTGAACAAAGCTGATTTAAACTATTTGAGGAGCGGCTTAACGGTTTCTAAACTAGAGCCAAGGCAATTTTACCTCACCGCCAATACCGTTCAAAATGAAATTGGATTTGTATTCTCAGGATTAGTACGTGCATTTTATATTGATAAAAAGGGTAATGAAATTTCTGTTGGTTTCATAAGGGAAAACAAATATGCCACCCACTATGCAGCGTTCATCACGCAGACACCTAGTAAGTATTATTTCCAGTGTATTGAGCCTACCACAATAGTAAATCTCTCCTACAAACATATTCAAGAGGGTTACGACAGGTATCCGAATATAGAACGCTGTGGCAGATTAATCGCAGAAGAAATATTGAAAGGCCAACAAAGACGAATCGAGAGCTTTCTGTTTGATAGTGCTCAAACCAGATATCTGGAATTTATCAAGAGAAATCCCAACTTGTTTAGTCGGGTGTCCATATCTTACCTCTCGTCCTACCTTGGCAT
>JABFSO010000167.1 GCA_013140555.1 Cyclobacteriaceae bacterium
CTGACAGATGTCACAACCAAAAATCCAATTTTCAAATTTGCCTTTTACTTCAGCAGGAATTTCTTCTTTCAATTCAATGGTAAAATACGAGATGCACTTGCTTCCATCCACTACAAATGGGTGCGGAATGGCCTCCGTAGGACACGCATCCATACAAGCTGTGCAGGTACCGCAATAATCTTTTATCGGGCCATCAGGTTCCAACTCCAAATCAATGATCAGTTCGGCTAAAAAGAAAAAACTACCCATCTCACGATTCAACAAAAGTGAATTTTTCCCAATCCAACCAATGCCTGATTGCTGAGCCCACGCGCGCTCATGCACAGGAGCGGAGTCAACAAATGCTCTGCCGCTTACCTCACCAATTTCTACTTGAATGATTTCTAAAAATTCTTTTAGTTTTTCTTTAATGACGAAGTGATAGTCTTCTCCATACGCATACTTGGCAATTTTAAAAGAATCAGGATTGGCTTGTGCCAGATCTTTTTCCGGAAAATAATTGTAAACTAAACTCACTACCGATTTAGCTCCGGGTACGAGTAGGGTAGGGTCAAGTCGTTTGTCGAAATGATTTTCGAGATAACTCATCTTCCCTTGGTAGCCTCGCTTCAGCCATTCCTCCAATCGCGGAGCCTCTGCTTCTAAGAAACCGGCTTTGCTAATCCCACAAAAAGAAAATCCTAGCTGATGAGCTGTTGACTTAATGAAATTTGTGTGCTGTGCTATGCTCAAAATGGTGATTGAAACTCAGTCAAACAATCCAGGTCTTTTCGAAATAGGAGCTACAATTTTCAAATGTTTGTAAGCCAACTCGGTTGCCTCACGCCCACGCGAAGTACGTTTGATGTATCCCTCCTGAATCAAAAACGGCTCATACACTTCTTCAATCGTTTCGGCTTCTTCGCCTACGGCTGTTGCGATCGTTGTTAACCCCACCGGGCCACCTTTAAATTTCTCGATGATAGTGCTCAGGATACGATTGTCCATGTCGTCTAATCCGTTCTCATCAACATCAAGAGCCTTCAAGGCCATTTGGGCAATGGGTTTGGTGATCGTGCCGTCTCCTTTTATTTGCGCAAAGTCGCGTGTGCGTCTGAGTAAATTGTTTGCAATGCGTGGAGTGCCCCGGCTTCTGCGTGCAATTTCAAAAGCCGCATCATCTACAATCGGAGTGGCTAAAATCGAAGCCGAGCGTTTCACAATCGTAGTGAGCAAAGCGGAGTCATAATATTCTAATCGTGCATTGATACCAAAGCGTGCACGCAAAGGCGATGTGAGCAAGCCGGCTCGTGTCGTAGCTCCGATTAAAGTAAATGGGTTGAGACCGATTTGTACTGATCGCGCATTGGGTCCGCTATCGAGCATGATGTCGATGCGGAAATCTTCCATGGCCGAGTATAAGTATTCTTCAACGATGGGGTTCAGGCGATGAATTTCATCAATGAACAACACATCATTTGTTTCCAGATTGGTCAATAATCCGGCAAGGTCGCTGGGCTTGTCGAGCACCGGCCCCGAAGTAATTTTAATACTCGAGCCCAACTCATTCGCGATAATGAATGATAATGTGGTCTTTCCAAGACCGGGAGGCCCATGTAACAGAACATGGTCGAGTGATTCGCTGCGCTGTTTGGCTGCCTGCACAAACACCTTTACATTGTCTACTACTTTTTGTTGACCAGTAAAGTCAGAGAAGGAGAGGGGGCGAAGTGCTTTCTCTACCTCTTTTTCGCCACTTTCCAGGCTCTCGCCATCCGCTTTTAGATATTCTTCACGCATCTTCAAAATTCAAGATTTATCAGTCAAGATTCAAGCGAAGTGGGTTTTCTTCTGCTAATTTTGGCGCCTGATTTAAAAAAGATGAACAATCGAACGAAGAATGCAATCTATTCGCTCTTGCTAATAGTTGTTTTCATTTCCATCTGGTGGTCGCGACAGCCGAAAAAAAATGCGGGCACGGAGCCCATGAAGATCACCGGCAAAACGATGGGCACAAGCTACAACATCACTTATTTCGATCCGCAACAGCGTAATTTCCAATCATCGGTCGATTCGTTGTTTGTTTTGGTAAACAGATCAATCAACAATTACGACCCGGAATCAGAAGTGTCGCGCTTTAATAAAGGCACCGAATCGTTTCAATTTGTTTTGCCTTATTTCTCAGCACCAACCAAGAAAGCCTTGGAAGTAGCACAAAGTTCAGAAGGTGCGTTTGACCCAACGGTAATGCCACTTGTGTATGCCTGGGGTTTTGGAAGCAAGAAAGACAAGCCGATTCCTACCAAAGCACAAATTGATTCTATTAAAGTTTTTGTCGGTTTTGATAAAGTACAATGGTCGGACGGGCAGATAACAAAAACCGATACACGAGTTCAGTTGGATTTCGGTGGCATTGGGCAGGGCTATGGTGCCGATGTAATTACAGACTTTTTGAAGACGAAGGGAATTAAAAACATGCTGGTTGAGTTAGGAGGAGAAGGAATGGCATGTGGTGTTAATTTAAAATCCGGAAAGCCGTGGGAGATTGGAATTTTAGATCCGGATTCGAAGCAAGACAGCTTGTTTTTTAAAGCGTATGTAAAGCTGCAAGACAAGTCGTTTACTACGTCCGGAAACTATTTTAACTATCGCATCATCGATGGTAAAAAATATTCGCACACCATCGATCCCAAGACTGGCTATCAGGCAGAGCGAGCTATTTTAAGTGCTTCGGTTTTTGCTACCGATGCCACCACAGCCGATGCGTGGGCCACTGCTTTTATGGTGATGGGCCATGAAAAAGCAATGGAGGTGCTGAAATTGCATCAGGAGTTGGATGTACTTTTTATTTATAACACACCAGATGGAATAAAGACCTTTGCCACTCCGGGAATGAGTAGCTTGATTGAGATCAAAGAAAAGTAGAACTTTAACTTCAGATGAAGCCATGATAAAGCCGATTTTATATCACAGCATCGAAGAAAAAAATCAGTTGGAACGACAAATGTTCAGAGCGCTTACACCTGAGCAAGCGCTTATACGAGCATTGGATATGATGGATTTGATGCCTCAATTGGAAAGAGCTTCGGGCAGGGAGCGAAAAATGGAAGACGATATTGATTGGATTGTTCTGACGCCCAAAAAATGATTAGTAACGAGATAAAGTTTTTCAAGTTAAACCTAGAACAGTTCACCTACTTTTTGTTGCTCTCAGAAGTTCTCTAACTAATTATGCCCACTTCCATTTACATTCTTTTTTTTACTGCATTAATAGCCGGAGCTGTGGCTTTTTATGTGCCGAAACTCAATACTGGCACCTACAAATTGTGGCTGGTTTTTGCCGGATCGTATCTCTTCTCCATCACCATCATTCATATTTTTCCGGAGTTGTATACCCAAAGCCTGGATCCGGGAATTGTGGGAATTTGTGTGCTGATCGGTTTTTTCTTGCAACAAGGATTAGAGTTTTTATCGAGTGGTGTGGAGCACGGCCATATTCATGTGCATGAAAAAAATCACCAGCACAAAGAATCATCCGCCATATTGGTGTTGCTGGCATTGTGCATACATGCTTTCTTGGAAGGCGGTTTACTAGCACACCCTCGCACTGTCAATCATCACCACGATTCCAATACGCTTTTGTGGGGCATCGTTTTGCACAAAGCCCCGGAGGCCTTTGCGCTTATGTCTGTATTATTGTGCGAAGTAAAATCCAGATCACGTGCAGTTTTCTTCTTGCTCATTTTTGCTTTAGCATCACCCTTTGGACTTTTCCTATCCGATTATCTGTTGGCAAACCAATGGATGACCTCTCAGGCATTTACCATTTTGTTTGCCATCGTCAGTGGAAATTTTCTGCACATCTCTACCACTATCGTTTTTGAGAGCAGTGCCGACCACAAGTTTAACTCACGTAAAATGGGTGTCGCAGTGCTAGCTACGGCCATCGCTGTTGCTGCGGAGCTACTTCTGTAGCGATTGAGTCAGCTATTCTTCTTTGACTTGTTCGTACGAATGCCTAAATTTCTTGCCATTCGATTTTTACTATGAACAACTTTCAAGATTACCTGGCTGAGTATCAACAAAGCATTTCTGACCCAGAAAAATTTTGGGCTTCGCAAGCAGACAATTTTGTGTGGAAGAAAAAGTGGGACTCTGTTCTGCAATGGGATTTTCACAAACCTGAAGTGAAGTGGTTCATTGGAGGCAAACTGAACATTACTGAAAATTGTATCGACCGACATTTGCCACAACGCGCCAATCAAACAGCCATTCTGTGGGAATCCAACGATCCGAAAGAGCCATCCAGAAACATAACGTATCAGCAACTGCATGAGCAAGTCTGCAAAGTGGGTAACATGCTCAAAGCACAAGGTGTGAAAAAAGGCGACCGTGTTTGTATTTATATGCCGATGGTGCCCGAGACTTCTTTTGCTATTTTGGGATGCGCCCGAATAGGAGCAGTACACTCGGTAGTATTTGCAGGATTTTCAGCAGGCTCCCTAGCCGACCGTATCAACGATTCTGGATGTAAAGTGGTGCTCACATCCGATGGTACTTTCCGAGGAGACAAGTCCATTAATCTCAAAGCAATAGTAGACGAGGCATTAGACAAATCGCCTACGGTAGAAAAGTGCATCGTGCTTGAGCGCACTAAAGCGAAAATCAGCATGAAGCCAGCGCGTGATCTGTGGTGGCATGATGAAATGCAAAAAGTGAATAACCAATGCCCGGCAGAAGAAATGGATGCCGAAGATTTACTTTTTATTCTCTACACTTCCGGCAGCACCGGCAAACCAAAAGGCATGGTCCACACGTGTGGAGGTTATATGGTGTATACCGATTACACATTCAAACAAGTATTTCAATACAAAGAAGGACAAGTGTATTGGTGCACTGCCGATGTGGGTTGGATCACAGGTCACTCATACATTCTCTATGGTCCGCTTTCCAATGGGGCAACTTCCCTTATGTTCGAAGGTGTTCCCAGTTGGCCCGATATGGGTCGTTTCTGGCACGTGATTGAAAAACACAAAGTCAATATTTTCTACACCGCACCTACCGCTATTCGCTCATTAGAAAAGGCACCACTGTCGTTTGTCGAAAAATACGATCTGTCATCTTTGCAAATATTAGGCACAGTAGGAGAACCCATCAATGAAGAAGCTTGGCATTGGTATGACCACAATATAGGCAAAGGTAAATGCCCCATTGTAGATACTTGGTGGCAAACTGAAACCGGTGGTGTTATGATTTCACCGCTTGCCGGAATTACCAAAACAAAACCTTCGTTTGCCACATTGCCGATGCCTGGCGTACAGCCGGCCGTAATGGATGAGAGTGGAAACGAAATGATGGGTAATGGCATTGAAGGTCGGTTAACAATCAAGTTTCCATGGCCTTCTATTGCACGAACCATTTATGGTGATCATCAACGATTCAAAGACACGTACTTCTCTACGTTTCCAGGAAAATATTTTACGGGCGATGGTTGCAAGCGAGATGAAGAGGGGTATTACCGCATTACCGGCCGCGTAGATGACATTATTATTGTATCGGGTCATAACATGGGCACTGCCGAAGTCGAAAGTGCGATCGATGAACATTCAGCAGTGTGCGAGTCAGCGGTTGTAGGGTTTCCGCACGACATCAAAGGTCAAGGCATATATGCATTTGTGGTTACCTACGATCCCATACACGAAGAGAATCACCTGCGAAATGAAATCAAAGATGTGGTGGCGAAAATTATTGGCCCCATTGCCAAGCCCGACAAGATTCAATTTGTGAGTGGATTGCCCAAAACGCGTTCTGGTAAAATTATGCGCAGAATTTTACGCAAAGTGGCAGAAGGTGATACCTCCAATTTGGGCGATACTACAACGCTGCTGGATCCAGCTGTGGTGGAAGAGATTAAGGCAGGAGCACTGTAAATTCGATGCTGTAATTTTGTTCGCTTGAGCGAATTCGATTTTTACTTATCTTTACCCTTGATGGATCAGATCATATTAAAATTCCCTGAGCATACTCAATTCACCGATGATGAATTGTTTGATTTCTGTGCTACCAATGATTGGTTCCGCATTGAAAGAAATAAATCAGGGCAATTGATCATTATGTCACCATCCGGAGGAATTACAGGCGCAATCCATTTTAAAATTTACAGAGTGCTCAGTGAATGGGCAGATTTACACGAAGATTTGGGAGTTCTAATGGATGCTTCAGTAGGCTTTCGACTTTCCGATAAATCAGTGCTTGCACCGGATGCAGCTTTTGTTTTAAGAGAAAGATGGAACATATTGACTGACGAGCAAAAAGAAAAATTTCCACCTCTCTGCCCCGATTTTGTTATTGAAGTACGCTCTCCATCCGATTCCCTTCCCCAATTAAAGCTTAAGATGACAGATTGGATTAACAACGGCTGTCGTCTGGCTTGGCTCATCGATCCGATCAAACGAAATGCATTTGTTTACACTTCGCAAGGGTTGGTTCGAACAGTAGAAACATTTGACGACCAACTCGATGGCGCAGATGTAATGCCCGGGCTGGTGCTCAACCTCAGAAAACTATAAATTGAACTATAAATTGTAAGTACGTATGGCAATGGACATCACAGGCAAGGTGGTCAACCTTCTCCCGCTGCAATCAGGTCAGGGAAAAAATGGAGTGTGGAAAAAGCAAGAATTTATTTTGGAAACTCCGGGACAATATCCCAAAAAAGTGTGCCTTTCATTATGGGGCGAAAAGGTAGATGAGATTAAACTCACGCCAGGCGAAACAATCACCGCTTCGGTAAATATTGAAAGCCGCGAATACAATGGCCGCTGGTACACCGATGTGCGCGCATGGAAAGTAGCAAAAGGATCAGGACCCTCTGGCGGTGGCCGCTCTGACGCTCCACCGGTAGGCGATGAACCATTCACTCCGGATTCCAGCGCAAGCGATGACTTGCCGTTTTAAGATTTATTCAAAGAGCTTTCAATTTGTTTAAGAATATCGATTACTTCTTTAGCTGAAATTGAAAGCTCTTTTTTTGCTTCCTCTGGATTTCCATTAATCCATTTTAACGTGTCTATCAGTAAGTTTTCCTTTAGAGCTTTTCTATCTTCTTTTTTTAGCTCGGATATCTTTTGTATTTGATCCATGAATTGGGATGGATAATAGTTTTCAAAATCATGCTTTGAAAACTGACGGAAGTTTTCATCATTCCAACTATGCTTTTCAACATATAGGGTTTTCATTTTTTCAATTTCGGCACTCTCACTTTGACCAGCATCTAAAATTACCCATGCCTTATTCTTGTATACCGGAGAAAGATGTAAATAAAGGAATTGCTCGTGGAGCTTATCAAACTTGTTTTTAGCTCTATGATACCCATTAGATGAAAGTGTTCTTAGTTTGCCAATTAAATTGGGTACGAACCAAGGGATCAGATAAGAGTTGATAATTGTTTCCGCTGACGACTCCTCAAGAATTAACCAACCTTTCCATAATCCCAAATCATCGAGTTCATAACCGAGTTCTTCTAGTACTATTCTCCTATCTTCAGAATCATTCAATTCTGTAACAATAGAAGTTGGTACTCGATCGACAAGTTTGGAGGAAACCCCAAATATTTTCGAGCCTTCTAGCGATCCTAGTTTACTCAAGATTATATTTGAATGTGTTGAAATAAAGAATTGATTTGAATTGGAACTCTCAGCAATTAAACTCAAAAGACTTTTAAGAGCTTTTGGGTGAATATCATTTTCTAGTTCTTCAATCACTAAGATTTGATCTTTGGCAACACAAAGATTTACAATCATTCCTAAAAGGTTACTCACTCCTTCACCCATTGACTCAATTGTCAGGAAATCAGATTCATTTACTAAAAATCCAGCCTTTTTACCATTCTCAGAAGCTTTGCAGTGTACATAAAACCCTAATGTATCGATGCAGGCATTTTTGTACTTGTCATGTTTTGATTGCCCGCTATCAATTAGGTTGTCAATCTTTGCGATTAAATTATATAAATCACCCCTTACAGATTTTGCTGCATTTGCATTTATGGCTTGGTCGAAGATGTTTGTTTTTCTTTTTGCCAAGAAGGGATAAATTAAATTGTTGGGTTCTTTGTCAGGAGATTTTGTGAAGTCAGAAATACTACTGGTAAATGGGTTATATAGATTTTTCGTGGATGTTCCATTTTTATTAAAGATCATATCAATGTTAGTAAAACCATTTTGTTCAACGCCTTTTTCATCTCGAGGCCATCCTCCGGAAAAAGTCATTGATATTTTGATCTGATTTTCTTTTGTTCTTGCATCCGAACTTGATATACTCGAATTTTGTAGTTCCAATATGCATTTTAAAATGCTTGTTTTCCCCCCGTTATTGGCACCCACAAATACATTGATCCTATTTGAAAAGGAAAGTTTAAGCTCTTCAAAACAACGATAGTTTGTTACATTCAAAGTTGATATTCTCATCTGAGTGACCCTTTTGATTACTAAAAAGCCCCGCATGTTGCGAGGCTTTCTTCTAAATTCTATCTTCTAACTTCTCCTTAACTCCCACACGCCTCGCACGCATCCGGATTATCCAATGAGCAAGCCATGTCGGCACGCTTTTGGTCGTAATCGGCTAGGGGCAGTTGTTCGTATTGAATCGCTTGTTGATTTTCAGCTACAGCTACTGATTGAACAGCCATTACTGGTTCAGCAACCGTGGTAGGCGCTGCGGCCAACGTAGGCTCCTGAATCGCTGACTTATCCAACGTAAACTTAATCGCATCAGCAGCAGCGGTTGAACGCAAGTAGTACATACCGGTTTTTAATCCTTTCTTCCAAGCGTAGAAGTGCATCGAAGTCAACTTACCGAAATTCGGATCAGTTAAGTGGATGTTCAAGCTTTGGCTTTGGCAGATGTAAGCACCGCGGTCGGCACTCATATCGATAATAGCCTTTTGTGAAATCTCCCAAACGGTTTTGTAGATGTCTTTGATGTTTTGAGGTATTTCCGGAATAGCCTGCACCGATCCGTTAGTTGAAATCAACTTCTGACGCATCGTTTCGCTCCACAATCCCGCACTGATCAGGTCTTTCATCAAATGCTTGTTGGCAATGATAAATTCACCGGATAAAGTTCTGCGCGTATAGATGTTAGAAGTATACGGCTCGAAGCACTCGTTATTTCCTAAAATTTGAGAAGTAGATGCTGTTGGCATCGGAGCAAGCAATAGTGAGTTGCGCGCACCATTTTGTTTTACTTCACGCTTCAGGTTTTCCCAATCCCATCTTCCGCTGTCAGGTGTTACACCCCACATGTCAAATTGGAATATTCCTTTTGAGATAGGAGAGCCTTTGAACGTTTCATACGCGCCATCTTTCTTCGCCAATTCCATAGAAGCTTCCATGGCCGCGAAGTAGATCGTTTCGTGAATATCTTTATTCAAACCACGTGCTTATTGAGAATCGAAAGGCATTCTTAATAAAATGAACGCATCCGCTAATCCCTGTACACCAATACCAATCGGGCGGTGGCGCATGTTCGAGTTTTTAGCCTCGATAACAGGATAGTAATTAACATCAATCACTTTATTCAAGTTGCGGGTAATCACTTTCGTGATTTCATACAACTTTTGGTGATCGAACTTTCCGTCTTCGGTTACAAACTTAGGTAATGCAATAGAAGCAAGGTTACAAACCGCTACTTCGTCAGGTGAAGTGTACTCGATAATTTCAGTACACAAGTTACTGGACTTGATGGTTCCTAAATGCTTTTGGTTCGATTTGCGGTTAGCAGCATCTTTATAAAGCATATAAGGTGTTCCCGTTTCGATCTGAGCTTCCAAAATCTCAAACCAAATATCTTGAGCCTTTACTTGTTTGCGGTATTTACCTTCTTTCTCGTATTTCTCATACAAGCGTTCGAAATCTTCACCCCAGCAATCAGCTAATCCCGGTGCTTCGTTCGGGCAAAACAACGACCACATTTCGTTGTCTTCAATGCGCTTCATGAACAAATCCGGAATCCACATAGCATAGAAAAGATCGCGCGCACGCATTTCTTCTTTTCCGTGGTTTTTCTTCAATTCGAGGAAATCAAAAATATCGGCATGCCAAGGCTCTAAATAAATGGCAAAGCTGCCTTTGCGCTTGCCACCACCTTGATCCACATAACGAGCCGTCATGTCAAAATTTCTCAACATGGGCACGATGCCGTTGGATGTTCCTCCGGTTCCTTTAATATAAGAGCCTTTTGCACGCACATTGTGAATGCTCAGACCAATACCGCCTGCTGATTGTGAAATCTTGGCGGTTTGTTTTAAAGTGTCATAAATACCATCAATGCTGTCGTCTTTCATCGTCAGCAAGAAGCAAGATGAAAGTTGCGGCTTTGGTGTGCCGGCATTGAACAGAGTAGGAGTGGCGTGAGTAAACCATTTCTCTGACAAGAGGTGGTAGGTTTCAATCGCAGCCGGAATATCTTCTCCGTGAATACCTACGGCAACGCGCATTAATAAATGTTGCGGCCTTTCTACCACTTTACCATCAATTTTCATGAGGTAAGAGCGCTCTAAGGTTTTAAAACCGAAGTAATCGTAGCTGAAGTCGCGGTCGTACAAAACGGCTTCATCCAACTCGGCAGCATTTTCATGAATCACTTTCCAGGTTTCTTTCGAAATCAACGGAGCGTTTTCTCCTGTTTTAGGATCCACGTAAGTGTACAAACGCTTCATCGTGTTTGAAAACGACTTGCTCGTTACTTTGTGGAGGTTTGAAACAGCAATACGCGCGGCCAACTTGGCGAAATCAGGGTGCCGGGTAGTCAATGAAGCGGCAATTTCCGCTGCAAGGTTATCCAGTTCTACGGTGGATACACCGTCATACAATCCATTAATCACTTTCATCGCCACCTCTACCGGGTTGACAAATTTGGGATCTAAACCGTAGCAGAGTTTTTCAATGCGAGCTGTGATTTTGTCAAACTTTACGGACTCCCTGTGTCCGTCACGTTTTAATACGAGCATGTTAATAAAGGGTGTAAGGGTTGTAAAAAAACTAGTTTAAAAAATGGTAAAACGAATGTATCAAAAATCCTCGTTGAGTGAAAACTTTGGAGAAGTTTCTTTTTCCATGCTGTTCATCACTCCGGCTTTCTGGTATTCGGCCACTCGCTTCTCGAAGAAATTAGTTTTTCCGCGCAGCGAAATCATATCCATAAAGTCAAACGGATTGGTAGTGCCATAAATTTTCTTTCCTACCAACTCATTGAGCAAACGGTCAGCCACAAACTCGATGTATTCTCGCATTTGTGCTGCGTTCATTCCAATCAAGTTAACTGGCAGGGCATCAGTTACAAACTCCTTCTCAATCTCAACTGCATCTTTAATGATTTCAATCACGCGCTCTTCCGGCAGTTTGTTCACCACATGCTGGGTATATAAATGACAAGCAAAGTCGCAATGCAAACCTTCATCGCGCGAAATCAATTCGTTAGAGAAGGTAAGTCCGGGCATCAAGCCACGTTTTTTCAACCAAAAGATGGAGCAGAATGATCCGGAAAAGAAAATTCCTTCCACAGCAGCAAAAGCCACCAATCTTTCCTGGAAACTTCCTTTGTCGATCCAGCGCAAAGCCCAATCCGCTTTTTTCTTTACGCAACTCATTGTCTCAATTCCATGGAAAAGCTTGTCTTTCTCTTTTGGATCTTTTACATAAGTATCTATTAATAAAGAGTAAGTCTCGGAGTGGATGTTTTCAATCGCAATTTGGAAGCCGTAGAAAAACTTAGCTTCTGTGTACTGCACTTCGCCCACAAAATGCTCTGCCAGGTTTTCGTTTACAATGCCATCGCTGGCCGCAAAAAATGCCAATACATGGGTGATAAAGTGACGCTCGCCATCGTTCAGATTAAGCCAGTCTTTCATATCCTGCCCCAAATCAATTTCTTCGGCAGTCCAAAAGCTGGCTTCAGCCTGTTTATAATACTTCCAGATGTCGTGTTGGCGGATGGGAAAGAGCACAAAGCGATCTTTGTTCTCTTTTAAGATGGGTTCTTCTAAGGGGTGGTTCATGTTAGGTGTAAGGTTTATAATATCATATAAAAGAATTGACCCAACTTTGTTTGAAGAAAGTTTGATCAAGCTTTGTTTTTACTTGTTTTTGGTTGACGCAACAGAAAACCTTTTAGTGTTCGAAAAAGTTTAGAGCCGCATCGACAAATAACTTAAATGAATGAGAGAATTCAAAAGAGCGTTTTGCTCAAAATGAAAGTGAAAATGAGTGCATCAAAGCGATATAGGAGCGAAAGGTTTTCATTATCACTCACTTAAAGACGGCAGACGAAGTGACTGCTTAAATGAAAATTTTTTGAAAATTTATTAATCGCAAAATCCTTGCTGCAACCATCCAAAATGGCTATAAAGAGGGGCTTTCAGATAATATAATATGTCATTTCGAGGTAGAATGGAGGTATTTTGGTCTAACCCCTTGTTTTTCTATAACCTAGCCTTATCTTTGCGATCCAATTTTTAAAAACAACAAGCATGTACGCAATTGTAGACATCGCAGGAAAGCAGTTCAAAGTGGCTAAAGACCAATATATCTATGCACCTAAGATGGAAGGCGAAGCCGGCACAGCCGTGTCATTCGATAAAGTCCTTCTGACTGATAATGGTGGTTCAATAGAAGTTGGCGCCCCTACTGTAAAAGGCGTGAAAGTATCAGGAAAGATACTAGAGCACGTAAAAGGTGATAAAGTTATTGTGTTTAAGAAAAAACGCAGAAAAGGTTATGCCAAGCGTAACGGTCACCGCGAGCAATACACCAAAGTTCAAATTGAGAGCATTGGCTGATTAATTGATTTGTCAATTTGAAGATTTGAAAATGAAGTCTTCAACGTTGGCGAGTCGTAGAACTTTCAAATTGTAGAATTTTCAAATTATCAAATTGATTTAAGTTATGGCACATAAAAAAGGTGAAGGTAAAGTAAAAAACGGCCGCGAATCGGAAAGCAAACGACTAGGCATTAAGAAATTCGGTGGCCAAAAAGTAATTGGTGGCAACATCATCGTTCGTCAGCGTGGCACCAAGCATCACCCTGGCAGAAACGTGGGCATGGGCAAAGATCACACACTTTTTGCTTTAATTCCCGGAACCGTGGTGTTCAAAAAGGGAAAAGAAAACAAGTCTTTTGTCTCAGTAGTAGCAGAAGCTTAATTTAGACTTATTCTTTAAAAGGGGTGACTTTATTCAAAGTCACCCCTTTTTTTTATCCTAAAATCTTCAAAATCAGCGCATTTTAGGCGAAATGGGCTTCTAGCCAAATAAAATTTTTCAAAAAAATCTATTTGCAGTATTTAATCTATGTTAATAATACCTTAATTTGGTGGACTTAAATTATTAACCTAAACCAAAACCTATGAAGAAGTTTTTACTGTTATGCTTCTCATTCGTCTTTGTGCTCAGTGCCTGGGCGCAAGAACGGGTGATTACGGGTAAGGTAACATCCGCTGAAGACGGATCTGCTTTACCCGGTGTGAACGTTGTTGTGAAAGGAACTACAAATGGTACCGTAACTGATGCAGATGGAAAGTATTCACTCAGTGTACCTTCATCTAGTGCCAACCTCCAATTTTCTTTTATTGGACTAAAATCAGCGGAGATACCTGTAGGAGAGAGATCTGTTGTTGATGTTCAATTGGCTTTGGATGTTACCCAACTTTCTGAAGTTGTAGTTACCGGATCAGGTGTTGCTACAGATAAGAAAAAGTTAGGTATTGCAGTTGAGTCAGTTGCCGGAGACAAATTGCCACAAACACCCACTGCTTCTATCGATCAGGCGTTGATCGGAAAGATTGCAGGTGCGCAAATTTCATCTGTCAGCGGTAACCCTGGTGACCCAGTTAATATTCTTTTGCGTGGTATTAACACTATACAAGGTGGAACGAAGCCGATGATTATTGTGGATGGCGCTCAACTTGGTGCAACGGATATTAACTCTTTGGATTTATCAAACGTAGATCGCATTGAGGTTGTACAAGGTGCTGCTTCAGCTTCTATTTATGGAGCGCAAGGAGCAAATGGTGTAATTCAAATTTTCACGAAGAAGGGAAAGGCAGGCAAAATCTCAGTTAATTTCTCTAGCAGCTACTCTGAAAACACATTTTTAAATGTAGGAAATGTAAAGAAGGCGGATTTACATCCTTATTTAACAGATGCCAATAATAATATTGTTGCACCAGCTAGTGCAGGAGGTGGGATATTGGCTTATATACCTGAAGGATCTATTGAAGGTATTTCTTATGAATTTGGTGGTGGCCAAAATGGTAGCCCTTCTCCTCGTGGAGTAGGTGGTGCAACTCGATATGCTGTTCAAGACATTCGTAACATAGCTAACAAACCATACAATGCAAATCTTAAATATTACGATCACTTCAACCAGGTATTCCAAACAGGGAGCACTGCAAATAACTCTTTGAATATTTCTGGTGGAAACGATAAAAGTGATTTTTCTATCTCTGTTGCTAATAACCATACGGTAAGCCCGGTATTAAAAAATGGTACAATCAACCGTTCGAACTTAACTGCAAACATTGGTTTTGAATTAGTGAAAGGTTTAAGAATCAGATCAATTACCCAAGCTATCTATACCAAGAATGACCTGAAACCACGGTTAGGTGCTGCTGGCGGATTTCAGTATGGTCGAGGAAATTCTTTAGGAGATATTGGTGGTGTGTACGGATTTTTGAATACTTCACCTTTCTTAGATTTAACCTTGAAAGATCCTGATGGAAATTATTCTTTCTATCAAACTGCGGACTTTTTAAGTGTTAACTCTGCAAATCCTTATTACTATTTACAATACACTGCTGGTGACGATAGAAAAATTGACATTCTTCAAAATTTTGAGGCAAATTATACCATCAACAAGTTTTTTGAAGTCAATGCGAAATATGGTATTAATTATAGAACTGAGAATGCTAAGTGGACTTTCTTTAACCAATCACAAAATAGAAACTCATTTTACTATAGACCAAATTATGCTGGTATTTATGCTGCTGATAATACAGGTGAGATTGTTAATTGGAATTACCAAAATACGTTTCAAAATTTCTTGGCAAATGCTTATTTCAGAACCGACCTGCAGGAAGATTTCGGCTTTAAACTACCAATATCTTTAAGTACTCAGGTGGGCTTTGACTATCGTAAGAAAGTTTATCAAGAGTATACAACCTACGGAACCGAGTTACCTCTACAACCCCCTATTAATATGGCAAGTACGAAAACTCAAGCAGTTGCTTCTCTTGCCGATGGAATAATTACAGGTGATTATATTGAGCCATTTATTACTTACGGTTATTTGGTAAACCAAAAAATTGAGTACGGTGATTTTGGTGGAATTACAGCCGGATTTAGAAGTGACTGGTCTTCTGCTTTTGGAGGTGGTGCTACCCCTGCTACTTTCCCTCATGGCGATATACATGTACTTCCTTCGACCTTTTGGAAATCTTCTAGCTTGAGTGAATTAATGCCTTATTTCAAAATCAGAGCTTCTTATGGAGAGGCTGGTATTCAGCCCGGAGCATTTGATCGCTATCCTGTTCTAAATGCTGCTGGTATTGGTTCGTCTAATGCTGCATATACCTATCAGACTACTGTTAGGAACCCTAATTTGAAAGTGGAAGTTTCGAAGGAATTTGAAGTAGGAACAGATTTTACTGTAAATGCTGGTAAGGGAGCTTGGTTTAGCGCAATTAATGGTTCATTCAGTTATTGGTCACGTACCAGTGAAGATGTTATTTATAGAGTTCCTGCACCTCCATCAACCGGTGGTATTGATCAATTGAACAATGCCATTAATTTGTCTTCGCATGGTATACAATTTTCTATCTCTGTACCTGTTTACACCAGCAATAATTTAAAGTGGGATTTCACCACCAATTGGGGTAGCCAAATTTCAATGGTGGATGCCATTAGAGGTGGAGCAGATATTATTTTAACAAGTAATGCAGGAAGTACTTCACTTGTGTTAACTCCGGGCCAGCCAATTGGTCAAGTTTATGGCTATAAAGCCTTGACGAGCTTTGATGCAAGGGACATAAATGGAAATAGATACATAGCTCCTTCTGATGAGAATCTGTACGAGATTGTCAATGGAAAGGTGACTAAGAAATCAGATTATCAAATGCAGTTTGCTGATTTCCAAGTCCCAGTGATGAACCCTAATCCTGATTTCAACGCATCGTTTATCAACAGCTTTAACTACAAGGATTTTATCAACTTGTCTTTCCAATTTGATTGGATTCAAGGCTCTAAATTGTATAACCAAACGAAAGAATGGATGTACAGAGATGGTATTCATGGCGATTTCACCAAACCGGTTACGATCAATGGACAGACTGGCGCGTATGTTGCCTATTGGTCAAGTGCTTATTACAATCTATGGGGAAGTACGCGAGGTGCCGGTAACAATGCAACAAAAGATTTCTTTGTTGAAGATGCCTCTTTCTTGCGCTTAAGAAACGTTTCAGTTGCAGTCGACTTTGCCAGATTTACAAAAATCCAATCGTTGAAAAAGTTGCAACTGGTGTTAACGGGCCGCAATTTGCTTACCTTCACAAACTACACAGGATATGATCCTGAGATTAGCTCAGGCTCGGTAAACTCATCGTTTGATAGAGGTGTTGACCATAGTACGTTGCCAAACACAAAGTCATATCAAATTGGTTTAAACATTGGGTTCTAAAATCAAATACTAAAATGAAAATCATGAATAGAAATAAATTTTATTATGGGATTCTGGCAATAGCTCTGGTTTTAGGACCCGTAGCCTGTAAGGATCAGCTAGATGTAGGAAATCCAAATGCCCCTACACTTGATGCCAACGTAATTACTGAAGCAGGGCTCGCGCAATATGCTATGGGCGCTACCTACATCAATGGATTTAGAGATGGTAGTAACTGGCTAGGAAATAGCTACTTCTCACTGCCTTGGGGTTATTCAGAAATAATGGCTGATAATTTGGGTGCAAGTGCTTCCAATAATCAAATTACTACTATTGGGATACCGGAGTATATCATTTTGGATGATGCAACCAAGATTTTGAACACAGGTTCTTCGAATGTTGGTATTCTACGAACCTATAACTCTCGTGCAGCAACAGGTGCCGGGAATAACGCACTTTACTTTCAATGGTTGCACATGTACGCATTGAATGCAGCTCAAAACTCGGTTCTTGGTCGGGTAGATAAAATTCCATTTACTGGTGACAAAGCAAGTAAGGTCAATACCATTAAGGCTTGGTGTTATTGGTGGAAAGGATACGCGTATGCGTCTATTGGTTCTATGTACATAGGAGGTTTAATTGTTGATGATGCATTGTTAGGTAGTAATGTGTATGTAACCAAAGAACAAATTATAGCCAGATCAGATTTCTACTATAATTTGGCAATTACTACTTTAAATGCCGTTACTGTAGACGCAGACTATACGTCAGTACTTAATAAATTAATCCCTGAAGTATGTAAAGTGGGTAAGGGAGGAGTGTTATCAAGAGATGAATGGAAGCGTAATATCAATACTATGCTGGCGCGCAATATTTTGGTAAGTAAATTGGCTCCATTCGTTAACAGTAATCCGAATGCAACTATCACAGGCAGCAATATGACGGCCATGACGGCTGCTGATTGGAATGCGATTAAAACCCTCACTACAGATGGTGTAAAAGATAACGATAAAATCTTTACGGCCAGAAGTTCAGGAACCAATTCACTTTTTGGTGCAGCAAGTGGAAATGTGGCTGCGCAATCTTCAGCTTTGCCTAGTTCTTCTACCTTTAAAGTAGGAGAAAGATTAGTGCAATACTTTAAGCCGGCTGACAAGCGATTTACTGACAATTTCTTTGTTGCAGCAGCTCCATATAAAGGTGATTATACGTATACAACCAAGTGGGCAATAACGCAAGGCGGAAGCGGAACCCCGGGAGTATATGTTTATGCATCTCCAGCAGCGGGTGCTTATGAAGTTGTAATGGCAGCTAGCTATGAAGAAAATGCGTTAATGCTTGCTGAAGCCAACATACGCTTAGGTGGCGCAACCAACATTGATGCTGGTACAACGTTGATCAGTAGCGTTAGAACTTATTTGGGTGCTGCCTTGCCAGCTTTGGCAGGTGGTCTCACTCAAGTACAAGCCTTGAGCGAATTGGTGGCCGAAAGAAGAGTAGCACTTGTTTTCCGGGGCCTTTCGTTCTATGATAATAGAAGATGGGGATGGACCTACAAAATTGCTAACGGTGGTGGTAGTTACGGTAATAAACTAACTTATCAAGACAATGATAATTTCAATGTTACCATTAGCTATGACTTTATGGATTTTTGGGATGTACCTGCGGATGAGCTAGTTCTTAATCCTCCAGGAGCAGGAAGCGCGCCAGTTAAGAATGAAAAGTTTTAAATTTTTAAAAAAATTAGCGTGACAGTTAAAGAAGGCTGGCTCTTTGAGCCAGCCTTCCTTTTTGGTTTTAATATTTATTGAATATCTTTTAATCAATTCTATATCTAACAAATATGCTTAGACTAATTTCAAGTTTGGTTTTTGGAGTGCTTACTGTCAATACGTATGCTCAGATACAATCTGTTGATGTTACCGGTGGAGGCAATGGTATAGGAGGTGCAAATGTGAAGATTAATAATGCGCTTGGTCAAACGCCAAGCAGTGCGGTAAATTATGATGAGGTAAGAGGGAGATATTTTTGGGACGAAAATTGGAAACCGGCTAGGTTGCTAATGAGAAACGGTGGGCTAGTAAATTTAACGCGTGTTAAGTTAAATCTATTCACGAATGAGA
The DNA here is from genome assembly GCA_013140555.1 of Cyclobacteriaceae bacterium. Taxonomy (GTDB): domain Bacteria; phylum Bacteroidota; class Bacteroidia; order Cytophagales; family Cyclobacteriaceae; genus ELB16-189. The sequence continues at coordinate 18,810 of JABFSO010000167.1, forward strand.
TACATTATATTGGCGATACTGGAAGTGAATTGGTAGCGCAAAAGGGCTTAGTAAAAGAATTAGTATTTGCAACTTCCCTAATTGATACTACTGTTACAGGTCGTTTCAAAAGCCTTTCGGGGTTAACACGGGATTTTAAGGAGAACTATTTTCAGGTGCTAAATAGAGGGTCGTATGAACTTTTGAAGTTGACCTCCATTACCCTTTATAAAGGCGATTATGATGCAATGCTAGGCAGAAGGGATTTTAAGTTTGTATCGGCTGTTAGATATTATCTAGCAAATGGAGATAATCGCATTTTGGAATTAAAGAGCCTTAATAGGGAAGCCTTGTTTTCAATAATAGAACGAACGGAACAATCAGAAGAGTATCTGAAAAAGAATAAGAACAAACTCAAAAATGAATCGGATGTTGTTGAGTTTTTGGTTTGGCTTAATTCTGAAGCCAAAAAGTAATAGCTCTAAAATTTATATCCAACTACAAAGTGTAAAGAATTCGTGCTGAATATTCCGGCAATGCCATTCGATGTTCCATGTGAGAATCGTTCCACCCGTGTTTCAGCAAAAATATTTTTTACGGATAGCCCCACTCCTCCAACTAAGGCGTAGCCAATAGAACTTATACTTATAAGAGGATCAATTTTTTGTTTCGTTATAGGGAAATTGTCATATTCAAAAGAAGATTTTGTATTTAGTAAATAGGAAGCTCCAATACCTGCTTTTAGATAGGGCTGCACCAATTTGTTGCGAAGAAAACTATATTTAAACGTAAAGTTAGCATTTAGGGATGTGGCACGAATGTTAATAGAATTAATACCATACGTTGCCTTATCCAATGAAGAATTATATTCCCCTAAACTTCTCAATAATACTTCTATCATGAAGTTGGAGGATTTAGATTTCTTATTTAAAAATTCGATGCCTAGCCCAACACTGTAATTTGTTGAAGACTGGTATTTGCCTTGGCTTATAATTTCGCCTTTATTGTCATTGCCATAGTAGTCTAAATTATTTGAAGATAAACCAATAATCGCATTCAATTTTATTTTTGAGCCAGCTGGGCCAATTTTTTGGTAACCTACCTGAGGGTTAATGCATTTATTCAGTTTAAGAAAGAAATTAACAAGCGAATTTTCTGCATATGATAAAGTCATTACATCCAAATTACAAGTTCCCAAAAGATTTTTAAGTTGTTGTTTATATTCCTCAAATTCAACAAGCTTGGAATTTTCGTTTTGGTATCTCACAAAATTTAATTCCTTCACCTCATCTGCTCTTTGATAGAAGAAGTGAATCTTCGCGTTGCTATCGCGATACTTCAGAAGGCTAATGCTTCCTTTGACAATATATCGCAGGAAGACTGATTCTGTAACAATTTTTTTGCTAATTGTTCGATCCAATTTATCGGTGTCAACTGGTTTTTCGTCAATATCAACCAGTCGCTGGATGTACTCTTCATTCGACTCTATGAGATAAATTGAAGTAATTTTCTCCCGATCAATAATGATGGCATCGTCATTAATAAATTTCTTGAATTTGAAACTCTTGCCCGAATAGGACGCTCGCTCTTCTACAAACCCTTTTAACGTATCACTTCCGGTAACATAATACCCTTTTGCGAATGATACCTGACTTATACAAATAGTTGGGGCAGTAAAAATAGCAAATACGACAGCACAAAAAATTCTTAGCATAACTTGAAAAAATTTAAAGTGACGAAGGTAGCTATAGCTAGGCTATCTCAAAACTTTCGGCACTCGACTTTTTCAAGTAGTCCTCATATTCAAAAGGAGCATCTCCACCCTCGAGTAAACAACCTTCAGGTAATGTAGGATAAATTTCTTCGTAGGTTTTTACTGTGTTCATAAACACCCGTCTGTACACATGGCTTCTATCGATTTTGTCCGGATGATCTAATCCGGAAGCACCAATCAACTCGACAAAGCTTTCGACAGTGTTTTTGTGATAGTTGGCAACGCGTGTCTTCTTGTCTTCTACCACCAATCCTTTCATGAAGTAAGGATCTTGTGTGGCCACACCCGTGGGGCATGTATTCTTATTGCACTCTAAAGCTTGGATACAACCGAGAGCCATCATCATGGCGCGAGCCGTGTTACAAGTATCCGCACCCAATGCCATGGCTCGAACGATGTGAAATCCACTCAGTATTTTTCCCGAAGCGATCAGTTTCATTTCATTGCGTATGCCGAAGCCACGGAGGGCGTTATCGACAAAGGCAAGTGCATCCAGCAACGGCATGCCCACTGAGTTCGTAAATTCGGGTGGAGCAGCACCCGTGCCGCCTTCGCCACCATCAACGGTTATAAAATCGGGGTACGTTTTTAGGGCAACCATTGCTTTGCATATCGATAGGAACTCGCTCTTGCGACCCACGCATAGTTTAAATCCAATTGGTTTACCTCCTGATAACTCTCTTAATTTTTTTACAAATAAAATTAATTCTTTAGGGGTTGAAAAGGCACTATGGAAAGGAGGTGAGAAAACGGTTGTTCCCGCTTTCACATGTCGAATAGCAGCAA
>JABFSO010000034.1 GCA_013140555.1 Cyclobacteriaceae bacterium
TGACTTTGATTATGTGTATCATTCTGGAAATTGCACTCTCCGACACACCGGTCAGATTACGAAGCGTGCCCCACCCCTTGGGGAAAACCTTGGAAAGGGTATTGCAATACTCCTGTTGAATTGCTTGGTACTTTTATTAATCGAATGTTGGATTGATCATTTGCTTTTTTAACTGTGCCTCCCCAGAAAGAATTGCTGTTTTCGTCAACAAATAATTTGTTCGTGATATTTACTGACTCGCCCGCTCCAAATTTTTGGGACCATAGGGGTGTGGCAGTGGAAGTCTGATCGGTAATAGCTGTTTTACTAAATTCCGCCAGCATCATATTGTTGCTAGGGTCTGATACAGAGCTAAGGATTATATAATTGCCTAGATTGGCTTTTGGTTCAGGCGTCACGGGGTCATTGTCTTCCGAAATAAATCCTACCCCCATTCCTTTAATTTCAAGAACACTCGTCATCGTTTTGGCTTTTCCTTTATAATTTCCGTCATCCTGTAAGGTAAGGATCAACAACTTCGAAAATCCGGTCTGCGTATCTATATCTTCGCCCACAATTACGTAACCCCCCGATGGATCTAGGGCAAGGCCATTTCCTTTATAACTTGTTGTGGTATTGCTAATTTCCGGATACAACTTTTGCCAAATCAAATTGCCATACGCGTCTGTCTTAATCAACTTAATCTTGTAAATAGAATTAGCCCCCACTTCGGTAATTTGAGTGTTAGCTAAAATGAGCAAACCCTTATCAGCAGTTTCTACTATTGCCTTGGCTTCATCACTATTGCCTCCGTTGAAATAGCGGATAAAAGTGGTGGCTGGGGCTGTGCCAACAGAATCCTCTTTGGCACATGATGCCAACACGAGTAGAGCAAGAACAATTTTCTTCATTCGAACAATTATTTGCGGTGCGTTTTTTTCTTAGGTCTGAATATAGGTAATGATCCACCGATCATTACCGAAACATTGTTAATGGTGTAGTCATCGGGCACGTAGCCATAATCAAATGCCGATTCAAGATTGGTGCGCTCGGCAGGATTGGTAATATTGGCTATGCCATGTTGGTACCGGATATCTCCGGTCAGATAGATGCCTCCCACTTTGATCTTTACTCCAGCACCTGCCACCACCGAAAAGACCAATGTGTTCACAGTGGAGGTAACATCTAAGTCTGGGCCTGACGTAACGTTACCTGATTTGAAGGTGTGAACGGCTTGAAGCGTTGAACTCAATAAATAGTTCACGCTTGGACCTAAAGTGACATACGGATTGAATGTTGATTTTTTACCTTTTCTATCTTTGGACAGTTTGTATTGTAAAAGCACATTCAGGTCCAACCAGTTTTGATTGACCGTACCATCAAATACAGAAATGGATGTACCATTGTCACCTAAAAGAGGCTGCGCATTATTGATAGCAAAGGTGCGTGGTACCAGAAGAACTTCGGGGGCAAATGTAAGGCGCTTCAAAAATCCCATTTTAGAATTTTGGAAGATGGCTCTTTCAAAAGATAATCCTAATTGGAAACCGATTTGAGGTGAGTACTCTAGCTTGCCCTTTGCATTGCCTGAAACATAATAATTAGCAGTTACATTGTTGAAGGTGGTGTTGACTCCCAACTTTAAGCCCACATTGAAAATAGGTTTGGTGCGGAACGTATTATACAAACCGATGAACTCCTGTGGATCTACGTCTTCGTTGTATTCAAAGAAGGGATCGGTTTTTAATAACAAGAGCATGCTGCTATCCGCTCTTTCAGGTTCTTCCAGATACAGGTAAGACATGGTGAGCAATTTTAGTGCTTCTACCTTTTCTTGTTTGGTAAAACCATTTGTAAGACAGGCACCCAACAACCTTTCCAACTCATGCAATCGGCCCTGATCGTATGTAGAGCGTGCTAAGCGCAATGTTTGCGCACAATTCGTAGAGGCGTCTTGTGCGATACTTGTCAGAAAAGGACAGATAAAAAAGGCAACAATTAAAATTCTCTTCATGCTTTTTTATTTTGGAAGGTTCGAACAAGTTACTTCATAAGGTAAATCATCGGCCACAAAAATTTCCCACTCTTCTTTGGTAAGGTTTCTTTTTAAAATGCCACATAATTCGCCTGCCATGGTGTTTATTTTGGTTGGCCATGCATGAATGGTATAGTCGGTATCCGTTTTCCGGATTCCGGTAGTAACACTGTGCATACCTGCCATGATTTGCTCATCATCCGGAGAGAAGGCCATACTCCATACCCAATCATTGTTGCTTAGAACAGTAGGCTGTTCTTTGAGCTCTTTCATATTCCACAAACGAAGCGTTTTGTCCTTACTGACAGTAGCCATGAAGGTACCGGCATGATTGAATTTAATTTGCTCGATTTGTGAAGTATGACCAGATAGTGTACGTCTTGGGATACCATTATTAATGATGCGAACTTCGCCTTTTTGGTCACCAACAACTACCTCACCTCCGTCAGGTGTAAACGCTACAGCAAGAACATCATTCAACTGTCCTTTCAATATGTTGTATTTGGTTGCAGCAAAATTCCTCTTTACATCCCAGATATATAAATTACCATCTTCGCCCACACCGGCAAGTTTGCTTCCATCTGGACTTAAATCAATCGAAGTAATTTTTTCTTTCGAGTTGATCACCTCTTTGGAAGTAGAAAGATCAGAGAACATGATGCTGTGCCCGGAATTGCTTCGAGCAAAGAATCCTTTACCATCCGGTGCAAAATTGATGTTTTCAATATCGGATTTAAAGCCTGCTATTTTCTTCGGTTCCGCACCTGGGTTATTTATGTCAACAATCATAGCGTAATTGGCATCTCTATTTTCAGAATACAATCCGCCAATCGCCAATAGATTTCCGTCCGGACTTACGTCCATGCTGTAAATCTGATAGTAGATTCCGAGTGCACTTGGAACTGGCATAAAGAATTCCTTCAATAATTTACCGGTCCAAATTCCTCCTTGTTGTTTCCATTGGAAGATTTTACCGTCACTTCCTCCTGAGAACAAAGAATTGGTTTTTACACTGGTAACAATTGCACGAGCTGCTTTGGTATGCCCTTCTAAACTTCTAGTGAGCGGATGGTTATTCTCATCCAGAGCCGCATGGAGACCATTGTAGATGTCATCATCGTAAGGATAGCCATCGTACTTCTTATTGAAATTGTATGCTTGCTGAGCTAACAAAGCTTGTTGTACAGTATCATTAAGCTGCCGCGATTTAAGAGCAATACTTTTAGCAATAGACAAGTAGCGTCTTCTATCCGCATCTCTCTTGGCTTCAATTGCTTTTTTCTCACTTGCTTGAGCAGCATCTTTTGCTTTAATAGCTTCTGCTTTGGCAATGTTAGCAGCTTTTTCTGCAGCGGTTGCTTTCGCCAAGTTTTCTATGGCTTGCGCTCTTGCCTTATCAGCTTCTTCTTTGGCAGCGATCGCCTCCACTTTAGCAGCTTCAGCTTTTATTCTTTCTTGTTCAGCATTTTTGCGAGCTTCATCTGCCTTGAGTTTTTCATCCTTAGCGATCTTTTCATTCTTCGTAGCTATCTCTAAGTTGTTTTTAGCCTCCTTTTCTTTCTCTACCGCAATACCACGCTGGATGAAGGCATAGATCAAGAACATCAACGCAATCACCATCAAAATACCAAACACGATGGCGGTGGTGCGAGCGCGTTCAAGTTTGCGCTTCTGCTCGAGTTCCTTGATCCGTTGTTCCGTTTCAAATTCCTTTTTGGAATATTCAAGGAAGATGATCGTTCGCTCAAATGCCGGATTGTAGCGTTGTCCCCAAACCAAAGTAGGTTTGTGTTTCGCTTGCCAGTTAAGAGCCAATTGCAAATCGGGTGGTCTCCAAAGACCGGCCTTGCCTACCTGATACATGGCGGCAGCCTCTGCTAAGCGCAAATACATTTGCACGGCATCGGCTTCATCGTCCACCCAGTTTTTCAACCGCACCCAAATACGCATCAAACTTTCGTGCGATATGTCGATCATGGATCGGCTGTGCAGCGGTGTTCCGTAAGAAGGCGTTAACAACGACCTTCCCGGTTCGCGGAATTTTTCGATTACTGCGATGACATCATTTTCCGATACATCGGCAATGGATGCAATTTCATTTAAGCGTGTCGGTCTGCGTATACCAAAGTTCTCACCGCGTTTTTCGGTGATGGCTTTGAACATGATTTCGCAAATCCGTTGCTGATCTTCGTCCAATTCATCAAACGCTTCATTGGCGTGCATCGACAACGCCTCGGCCATGGTGCCGATGGCTTCGTAATGCTTCAGATCGACCAGTTCACCTTCATAATCTTTGTAGCGACTCCAATAGCTCCACGTACGCATGAGCGCGTGCTGAAGAATGGGCAGTTGATCGGGATTATCGCCCAAGTCGTTCAGCAATTGTTGAACTAAGCGTGGAGCAATGTTCGCATTACCTACGGCAACAGGTCCTTCAATCGCTCTGCGCTTTTGTTCGCGCGTCATTTGAGGAATCAGGTAATGGCTATCGTTGATTTTGCGGGTCAATTCAGGAAACTGTGCGCAATCACCGATAAAATCAGAACGCATGGTGATGGCTACATAAATAGGGGAGTCCTCGTAGTTCACCGCTTCCATCAACAAGTTGATGAACGCCAATGACTCGTTGACTGAGTTAGGGTCGGTGCTGTCTTTAAATCGGAATAATTCTTCGAACTGATCGACTAACACCAAGTAGTTAATGTCGGCTGAACGTCTCGATTGCTGAATGGCTTCCACCAAACCCAATGAACTACTGCGTAACAGCGTTGATACAATGGTTCGCTTAATTTTTTTGTCTTCTGTGTCTGCGAGGTTGTAATCTTTGGCGGTTTTTAGCAATGATTCTGCCAAGTTATCGATGGGGCCGGAACCCGGGCGGGTCACAATTACTTCCCAGTTGGGGCTTGCATCGGTTAAGAATCCACCGTATAAAATTGGAAGTACTCCGCAATAGATGAATGAAGACTTACCGGAACCGGAGGGACCGATAACGCCAACAAATCGGCTCTTGGAAAGTTTGAGAAGAACTTCATCGCTTTGACC
>JABFSO010000337.1 GCA_013140555.1 Cyclobacteriaceae bacterium
CATTAAACTTTTTCTCAAATCAAAACATACCGTTTAATCCGTTAAAACTCATGACGAAAAATCAAAATAATAACGACACTCAACTTCGGCAATGGGCCATGCTACGCCATATTCCACAGCATCCACGGCAGGTATCTGCTCGTGAACTTACTGAAAAATTGCGTTCTGAGGGGTTTGTGATAAGCAAACGCACCGTAGAAAGAGATCTGGTTGCATTTTCTGCAATTTTCCCGTTGATTTCTAACGAACGTTCAATACCGTATGGATGGAGCTGGAGTAAAGATGCAGAGACATTCGCATTGCCTACCATGTTACCTTTGCAAGCATTGACACTGGAACTAGCCCGAGAACATTTGGCTAACTTGTTACCTGCCAGCCTACTAAAAACACTGACTCCTTATTTTAAATGTGCTGAAGGCGTGTTATCGAGTGGCGACGGTGTGAAGAAGCTGTCAAATTGGCGAAAAAAAGTTGCACTAATTTCTGCAGGTCAACCCTTAATCCCTCCTAATTATCCTGAAGATATTATTGAGGCAGTCCATTCTGCATTGCTAGCGAATCAACAACTTGAAATTAGTTACATCCCTCGAGATTATTGTGAAACAAAAACCTACCCCATTCACCCTCTTGGTATCGTGCAACGGGGAGCAGTAAGCTATTTGGTCGCTACGTTATATGACTACTCGGACATTAGACTTCTTGCAATTCATCGTATTAAATCAGCATTAGTTTTGAATCAAGCTAGTAATATACCTGACGGCTTTGATCTCAAGAGCTACATAAGCCAAGGAGCGTTTGGTTTTGAAGAGAGTGGACTTATCGAACTAATAGTTCGCATGACGACAAGTGCATCTGAACATTTATGGGAAACACCACTTTCAGTTAACCAACAAATAACTCAAGATAAAGTTGGCTGGGTACGCTTAAGTGCAACTGTGCCCGATACAGCACAGTTGAGATGGTGGCTAAAGGGTTTTGGTGATGAATTGGAGTTAATAGAACCGACAGCATTAAGAATCGAATTCGCAGACATGGCAAATAAGATTAATCAAATATACAATCCAAGTAAGTAAATATACTGAGAATGGGAAACTCATCTAATTCGAAATGATATCGATTCCTGCTTCTTTAAGCCTTGCATCAATCATTCCGGTATCCCAATCCCAACCTTTTGGCATTGTAGTTTTCCATTTGCAATCGACATCGAGTTTTCGTGCCTCTTCGCGAGTGATATGAGCGATCGCCAAATACTTTTCTAACATTTGCGCTACTTCTTTCTCTACTTCTAAGATATCTCTATTTGCATCTTTGCCATCCCAATACATTTGAAATGCACGATCACGTATTAGCGCGCAAGGGACAAGATGTTCTTTATGCCCACCTCCATTAATTGATTTTCCGATTACGCGCGGACTACCAATAATTACATCAAAAAGCCTTGAGTGCATTTTTGATTCACGCTTTGGGTCGTCCTGAAGCTCTTCCCATATGTGTCGTATTACAAAGGCTGCACGTTCAAATGTGCGCTGACGAAGTTCTTCTTTTGTAAATCTACTCATGTCATTCTTTCTAAAATACTTTAATCAAATTGATATTATCATCACCGCTGTAAACTTTAAGTATTCATCAACAATAGACTCGATTTGAATTCGATTCAAACTAAGCCATCTAGCAATTGATAATTTAGTTCAACGCAATGGCATTCCATTTGGTATAGATACCATCTCCATCGACAGTTATTCGTCTGTCGAAGATGCCTGAATATATAGCGAAAGTCAGGGATTAATTCAAGCAGAAGCGCTCAATCAATTAATCACTGAGAGTCTATTCTGCGCATCAACTGCGTCACATTATGTCGCGTTCAAACATTATGATGGATTCGTCACATTTATTAGGTTGAGCACTAATGGCATTTGTTGAACAAGACAATATTGATAAGCAAGTTACGTTAATTGAAATCAAAAAATTTAAGACTGATTTTGACTCAATTGATCAATACATCAGTTTTAGAGACTCTTTAATCTGCACCTCTATTCATCCATGGATAAATAAAGAAACACCGCGAAAGGATGTGTGCGAATACATACCCGATGTTGTATGGGGGCTCACTGTGCGCGATCAATCTAATTGCAAAATTCAAACAAACTTAATTGCCTTTGCCGAGATTGAATTTGAGAGAGATGAAAAGTCTTCTATCTCAGTGCATGAGGTCAACAGCTTTGATGAGTGGGTTAAACATTTTGAACCAAAGTCTTTAGGCGACTGGGTTATGGTGCCAAAGCTATTTATGAACTATTTGAAGACTGGGTATAACTTGCCTGCATTATCTGTCACATCAGATCCTTGGGTTGATTCTGTACTTTGTGAATCAAGAGGAAGGTTGATGTGGTCTCATCAATTCATAGAATTAATCAGAATGATTGCGGGATTTGGCATCACAAAAGCAACAAAACTTCACTCTAAATGTATATTGAAGCCAAATCTATATCGCAAGATTTTAGAACAAATTTACTACCCACCAACGAATCAAACGCTCTTACAAATATTTTCTGAACGTAGCGTTGGCATGGTGCATTTAGGTAGCCCAGATTATTTTTTTGCAGATTGGTTATCCAAGCACTATCACCCTGCCAACCAGATTTACACAGCTGGTAGCGATAAAATAACCAATGACAAAAAGACACTAGATGATAAGGCTGAATTAAGCGATCAAGGTTTTGTTAGCATTAGTGAGTTATTGCCTAACCTCGCTAGAATTATTGATCAAGCATATAACCATGACAATCGGCCGAACGTTACTGGGGTTGCTTCTGGTTTCACTGATTTAGACTCAATAACTAGTGGATTTCAGCCTGGTGATTTAATCATGGTAGCAGGACGTCCGTCAATGGGGAAAACAACATTTGCATTAAACATACTTGGGAATGTTGCTTTTAATACTCACTTGCAAGTAGCAATATTCTCCATGGATGTATCTTCAAATAAAGTTGCTATGCAAATTACAACTTCAGCAGGTCATTTAAATAAGCAACGCATACTGGCAGGTGAGATGGAAGAGGATGATTGGGAGAAGCTTACATTTGTTTTAGGAAAATTGAGTGAGACCTCTATTTATATTAATGAAGAATCTGGATTAAGTGGCGCTGATATATGCGCAAAATCACTCATATTAAAAAACCAATGTGGGAATTTAGGGTTAATTATTGTAGATCACCTACAATTAATATCAGGACTACAGGGCGAAACTCGCACCAATGTGGCCGATAATAGCTTACGTTTACTTAAACTATTAGCTAAACAGCTCCATTGCCCCATAATCATACTTTCTCAACTTAACCGCAACCTGGAAAAACGCCCTGACAAACGACCGATATTGACTGATTTACAAACGTCCAATTATGCCGACGTTGTCTTATTTATCTATCGAGACGAAGTTTATTCCCCAGATAGTGCAGACAAAGGCATAGCAGAAATAATTATTGCTAAGCATCGTAATGGCCCTCATGGACGCGTACGCTTAAGTTTCAATGAGCATTATGATTTGTTCGAAAACTATATAATGAAGTGAACTTAATCGAAAAATTTAAATACCTATTGAACTGAAAACACATCTCAAAATGAATGAATATCTGACTTTTTTTACCAATGATGGCCACTTTGATATAGAAGTGAATTTTGTAAAAAGCTCTACACGTATAGCCAAGCGTTATGCATCTGTTCCAGACATCACCAGACTACTTGAATTGTTGGAATCAAATGTACAACCATGCATGACATTTGATGAATATCCAGGGACAATCACAGCAATATCAATTGATCCAATTCTTAACAAACTAAAATTAGCAGTACAACTATGAATAAAACTGATTACATCATCCGTCAAATAGCTAAATCTTATAAAAAGAAATATGAAAATTACGTGATTACCAGAATCTGGCATTTATTAAACAATTCAGATATTAAATTCGTAACACAACAACATATAACCCGACCCACTGGAAGAGCATTAACTGATATGTATTTTCCACAGATTCAGCTGCATTTAGAAGTTGATGAATCACAACATTTCAACGCAGATGGCTCACAAGTAGAGCCGGATATAGTTCGGGAAGCCGATATTATCAACGCTACGGGACATACAATTAAAAGAATCGGTATTTTTGCAAAAAGCCTTGAGGATGGCATTGAAAGGTGCGTTGAAAATAGTATTGAAAATATCAATCAGCAAATTGATGAGGTTGTTGATTTTATTCAAAAAGAAATTAAGTCAAAAATTGACACTAAAACACTACTTCTCTGGGATATTGAGGCCGAATATAACCCTAAAACTTATATTGATAGAGGGTCAATTACTGTAGATGACAATGTGGCGTTTAGAACAATTGCAGATGCTTGTAATTGCTTCGGGCACAATTACGTAGGCTACCAAAAAGCTTTTGCCAAGCATGCTATTGAAGAAAAAATGCTTTGGTTCCCAAAACTCTATGAAAATGAGGAGTGGGAGAATGAAATTTCGCCAGATGAAACTGAAATCCGTGAAAAAAAGAAATCCGATCACAAAGCGTATTTCGATAAAGCCAAAAGTTATCCAGACAATCTTAAGGAACGAATAACCTTTGCTCGCGTAAGAAGCAATTTAGGGGATGTGATGTACCGGTTTAAAGGTGTCTATAAATTTGATATGCCGGCTTCAGAACATGCGGGAAAAATCATCTACAAGAGAACTTCCGATCAAGTAAAAACTTATCAACCTATCAATTATGAATAATCCACAAAAAATTCGTTTTGGTCTTTCCAAATCGCGCATCCTATTACACCGTCAATGTCCCAAACGCTTATGGCTAAAAGTTCATCGCCCAGAGCTAGAAGAAGTTGATGATAGCAACCAGGCACGTTTTGATACTGGCACTTATGTAGGGGAGCTGGAGCAACAACTTTATCCAGATGGGGTGTTGATTGCTGGTGACAATCTTGGTCAGGCAGTCGCTGATACGCAAACGGTTCTGGCTGGCGAGAAACGCCCAATATTTGAGGCAACCTTGCAAG
>JABFSO010000306.1 GCA_013140555.1 Cyclobacteriaceae bacterium
AATATGTATGATTTTTGATTGTACAATATACCAAAATAACGAAATCAGATGCGGTCAATTTAACTAGAATAATTCCGGCATTTCATGCTAAAAGGCTAACAAAAAAAAGAGGCTCAAATTTCTCTGAGCCTCCATCATTTGCAATATCCACTATTAATTCTTTGTCCTAATCCGATCGGCAATCAACTCGCCAATTGCTTTGCCCTGTTTCGAGCCAAAATCAATAGCGGGTTTATAATGAATTCCCCCATAAAACCGGCTGATACCTGCTTCATCTGCTGCCTGATAAAAAGATTTAAAGCTTCGCGCTGGCATTCCAAATTCCAATTCCGTTGAATCGGTAAACGCATAATTATCGCCAAACAATTTTGTCAATGCCACGGATGCGGATGATGAAATTACACTATGTCCACTAGTATATTCAGGAAAGGGTGGCGTTTGCAAAACAGGAACCCAATCTTCATCGATGTGCTGGTTGATGTACGTTTCCGGGCGAATGACACGGCTACGATACTTCTCATCCCAGCAGCTGATAAAACCATCTACCAATGAAAGTGACACACGCACATACGCTTCGGCTGACAACACCATATCTGCTTTTGAATTTTCGCACACATGACGAGTAATATTCACCCAGTGGCCTCCAGGCGAAATCTTCTTGGTGGCGAACATCACATGTCCACGAACATTCATGGCAAAAGGATTACAATCCCAAAAACTGGCAATAGCGCGCTGCTCTTCAGTAATACTTTTTCCGGTTAAGTATACATCGTTTGCCTCCTTATAAAACTGGCTTGTTTTTTCAATGGAGAATGGCGTAGGTGGAATGGGTTTGAATTGCGCTGCCGAGTCAATCACGAAAGTTCTGATCTTATTCCAATGGGGCTCTACCGCATCCATATAGGCCGGAGGTGTTGGCTTCCACGTGCCCGGATTACTTTCAATAGAGTATTTCGGAAAACTGCGTGATTGCTTGTAGTTGTCCTTGGATGACCATTCTAAAACATGAGCGGCTACCTGATCACCGTATGCAATCGATCGGTCATACACATCATCAGGCATGCCGGTATTTTTAAATTCGGTATAAATCTGTTGCGTGTATTTATCAAAATCCTCTTCTGAGAATATCAATGTGCGGCCTACTTTGATCATGGCTTGAGTAGATGCCAATGGAAAGCAATACTCCAACGAAGGGTCCGGTTTAGGAACCTCCGTCAAGCCATTCAATTGGCCCGCCAGTGATTTGTAATTTTTATTGTCATGAATAATGGCTTCGTAGGCAGCCACACTTGAGTAGGTGTAAATCCGGCTTGCCACTGGAGGTGAGAAAATGTCGTGTACAATGCGGTCCGTAATGGCCTTCATCGTGCGATGAAGAAACTCCGGGTTATTTGCTTTTGCTTTGTATTCCGTATTGTTACCTCCACACGAGGCAACCAGAATCAATGCAATGAGCCATCCGAATGATTTAATAGAAGATGAGTTCATGGGCTAAGGTTTGAGTAAGCCAAAATTACTAGTAATTCTGTATTGATACTATGACAAAAATCAGATCCGATTACTTAACAGAATAATTGGTACGGCTTAGCCCTACACCTTTCAACTGCAACGATTTCCAATTTTTAGGGAGCACCCCTTTTTGCTGTTGAATGCCCTGATCGCTGATGGTGAGTCCGCCAAATCCAAAGATGACAGCCTGTAACATCCCTCCTGCTCCGGTAGCAAAGTAAGGATTTGTTCCCCCTGCAGTTTCTGAGAGCACACCAAATGGAGGTACTTTATTTGGGATATAACTTTTCTTAAAAATCTCAGCAGCCTTTTCGGCATTGCCCAATTTAGCGTAAAGCGTAGCTAATACAGAAGCGCCCATGGCAGGTCCATCGGGAGCGTATCGAGGCTCATAGTAAGATAAGTCTTTTTCAATTTGTGATTTATCAGAAACAATTTCCAATGGATAGGCTAGTAAATTAACGTCAGCCTGTTTGATGGGTACACCATTATAAGTTGCATTCTCTTTGGTGGTGCCATCCGGAAATTTCAGGATCGGAATATTTTGTGCTACCAATTCCCAATCGGCATTCGTTGGTAATCCTAATTCCTTTGCCGCCTGATTGGCATAGCGCAAAACGGTAATCGCCATTCCATTGGTAAATGCATTGTTGTCAATATTCTCTTGCCACTCGTTGGCACCAATCACATTGTTGATTTCATACTTACCTAGTCCTTTTCTCTCAACGCGACTCGCCCAAAAGTCGGCCACTTCTTTCAATACCGGATACCCACGATCGCGCAGCCAAACTTTATCTTTCGTAACCTGATAATATTTCCAAAAGGCCCAACCAATGCAACCGGTAATATGATGCTGAAAGGGGCCAGTCAGCGCCCAAACCGGAGTATCTTCTGATCCTTCGTCTGATG
Source organism: Cyclobacteriaceae bacterium (assembly GCA_013140555.1). Taxonomy (GTDB): domain Bacteria; phylum Bacteroidota; class Bacteroidia; order Cytophagales; family Cyclobacteriaceae; genus ELB16-189. The sequence goes on from JABFSO010000306.1 coordinate 2,419, forward strand.
ATTCCCAAGGGAACATCGCGCCTTTGTATCCATGTGAAAATGCATTTTGCTTAGCTGCACCCAATCGTTGATAGCGATATTCTAACATGGATTTAGCAATAGCGGGTTGCAGTGCTAAGAGTGGTGGATACATCCATAATTCGGTATCCCAAAAAACATGGCCATTATACCCTAAGCCGGATAGTCCCATCGGTGAAAGACTGTAGGCCGTACCTTCTCTGGAAAACGAATAGAGGTGATACAACGCAAAGCGCACATCTTTTTGTGCTTGCAAATCGCCTTCAATGACAATGTCGCTCTTCCATAGTTCTTCCCATGCCTGTTCGTGACGCATCAACAAGCGCTCGGTCCCTTCCAGCTTCGCAAAGATGGTTAAGCGCTCGGCTTCGTTCAATGCGTCCTGATAGTGCTCAGTAGATGTTGCTGAAGATACTACACTAAAACGATACGTCTCACCGGCTTTCAGAACTTTGGTGAACTTGGCTAAATGCATGTTATAGTCCCAGTCTTCATGAATCAAATCCGGTTCCTTTCCATGCGATTCAGAAAATATAAAGCTGTTGCTTACAGCAACAGTATGTTTGCCTGAGGGGCTTTTGCCTACAGAAGTAAGCAAAGGAATCGTCACGTGCGGACGATCTATTTCGCTGTACATATTTCGCACGTCCGTAAGATGATTGGGTGCTTCGATCACGCTCATCGGTGTGATGGTGACATCTTTCTTGGCTTTGATTTGTATAATCGTAAGAGCAGTATACGGCAAATGACGCAATGCCATCAGTGTATGTTCTACAACTACTTTATCTCCTACATCAAATGAAGTGGTCAGTGCCGCTTTCTTCATATCGAGCACTTGCCGATAATTGGAAACATTGCCAGGAGAAACGCGCATTCCATCCACATCCAAATTCATGTTCACATGATTAAATGTTTTAAGGATGTTGGATACCCTTCCTCGTTGGTAGTAATCATATACGCCATTCAGAACCACGTCTTTTACTTTCATAGGTTCGGGCGAAGATACCAGCCCAATCATCCCATTGGCCACCGTGACTCCGTAGTATTGGTTGGGATTGATTTGATCGGCTTGGATTTGCCAATCGCTTTGCGCAAACAAATGATTCATGTATCCGAGCATAAGAAATAATAAATAAATGTATCTCATACTATTGTCTAAGTTTAATAAACTTGATTGAATCATTATTGGTTACCACCACATCGTACCTCGTCTTTCCAATCTGGATTGGGGCAATTTTTCTAACAGGCCCTCGCCATGAAATTCCAGCTTTTGAATTTGGCAAAGAGACAAATGAGCCCTTACCATTACCTAAGAGTACATTTCCATAGCTAGCATCGTATCTACCCATCTGAATATTGGATCTAAAAAAGTTGCCACCCAGCAATAAATCTAACTGATGATCATTATTAAAATCATCAACTAAAATTGTATTCACAGTAGAAAATTGAGCCTGTTTTGGTAACGGTCTTATGTCAAAGCGATTTTGTCCTAAGTTCTCAACATAGACACTTTCTAAAGTTGTCGCTTTATATATTAACGAATTGCCAATTAACTGTTGAGAAAATAAATCTTTAAATTCTGCATTGGCGAACTTTTGATATGATAAATATTTCTTTTTCAATGAAGGGATTTGCTTGGTTAGTTCATCCCGCGTATTAAAAGGGTATTCAATTCCATTTACTTCATGCGTAAGAATTTGCTCTATACTTCCATTCTTATCAAAATCGCTTACATACATCCGAATTGGATGTTCGGAATCCGCTTTTAACTTACTATTTAATCCCAAATTGCCAGCTACCAAATCAATATCGCCATCCTTGTCAAAATCTGCCGCTGCCAGTGAGTTCCACCAGCCGATAGAATTTTCCAATTGCTTTATGCTTTGCAAAACCAATTTACCTTTTTGATTATAGAAAATAGAAAGTGGCTTCCACTCCGCGGCCACCACTAAATCATTCCACCCATCTTGATTCATGTCAGCCCAAATGGCACTCTTAATAAATCCAAACTGCTTTAGTTCTGTTGCTAGTGTTAATGTAGCATCACTAAAATTTCCGTGCCCGTCATTTAGTAAAAGATAGCTATCTGGAGGAATTCCATAGCGCCATGGTGTAGCCCGCGCTCCAAGAAACAAATCGCTATCACCATCCTTATCAAAATCATTTATAGAAATGCATGCCCCAGTTAAATATATTTCTGGTAAACTTCCATACTTAGTAAATAATCCATTTCCGTCATTCAAATAAAGGCGGGGCATCATGTACTTTGATTTTCCAGCAAATTCATTTCCTCCGCTTACTATAAACAAATCAAGATCTTTATCATTATCAAAATCGCTCAATTTGGCATCTACATCTTCATACGTACTGTCCATTACCAACAGAGGCTGCTCCATAAGCCTAAAGTTGTTATTTTTAGTTTGTATAAAGATTTGAGAAGTTTGCCATTTAGCTCCTCCTAAATACAAATCATCTAAGCCGTCCGAATTTATATCACCAATGGCAACGCCAGGTCCTTCTTCAGAAACCATAAATGGCATTAATAATTCTCTATCAAATTCGACATAACTATTTTCACGATGTTGGTATTTGCAACCCAAGTCATCTGTCATCGTTTCGAACAAAGTCTTCGTTGATCGGAATCTGTTATAATCAAATCTACCCTTAGACTCTTTCTTATCGATGACAATTTTTCTGCTTAACCCAACATTGATTAGTTTTTGAAATGATTCATCAGGCCAGACAACAATCAATGAATCAATTTTAGTTTTTATTCCCAATCCGAATATTAACGAAGGGTCAACGGAACTTTGAAAACCCCGCGTCGGGATATTCTCCTGCATCTGAATTTTATTGTCGGCATACAAAAATACTTTAACACCAATACCATTTCTGTTTTTTGGTGCTCCAAGAAATTGCAATTGAAGAAAGCTTGGGCTTATTCGCTTTTCCATTTTGTCTTCAAACGTCAAATTCTCATAAACAAAAGCAAACTCATCTATATTATTTGTCACAATATCTAAATCACCATCATTATCTAAATCCGCATAGGTGGCTCCATTTGAATAAGAAGGCTCATCCATACCCCATTCATCTGCTTTATTAGTAAATGTCGAATCGTTGTTATTTTCAAAAACAAAATTCTTCACCTTTACTTGAGGCATTTTTTCAAGGAACCGAAGTTGTCTCTCATTTAACTTATTGCCTAATGTTTTTTGTATTGTATCGTTTGAGATGAATGATATGTAATCCAAATCATTCGATCTTCTAAATATTCCATTAGATACAAAAATGTCTTTATCTCCATCGAGGTCAAAATCCGCAAAAAATGTTGACCAACTCCAATCGGTTGCTGCAACACCCGCAAAAAGAGCGATCTCACTAAAAGTGCCATCTTGATTATTAAGCTGCAAGGAATTCCTGGCATATTGTTCATTATAGCCAAACTCAGCCTTGAACAAATAAGTATCATATGGATCTTCTGCCATTGAAGATTTCAATCTTTGATAATTATCAGGTAACATATCCATGGCAATTAAATCTGGATAAGCATCATTATTAAAGTCCGCAAAATCCACACCCATCGTATATCGACTAGTGTGATTCATACTAACCTCAATACTTTCTTTAAATGTACCGTCTTTCTGATTTATGTAGAGGTAATCATTTTCGTGAAAATCATTACCCACATAAATATCCAGCCACCCGTCTAAGTTCACATCACTTGCTACTATTCCTAAACCGTATCCTAAGGCACTACTATAAATACCCGACTCAGTGGTTACATCAACATATTTACCATTTTCATTCCTCATTAATTTGTCACCAGCTGTAGGATGAATTTTAGGTCTCAATGAACTCACTTTGCCATAAGTGCCATTTTGATGGAGCGAGTGATTGAGCAAAAACATATCTAGATCACCATCATTGTCGTAATCAAAAAAAGATGCCTGCGTAGAAAATCCCATCAAGTCCAAACCATATTCACTTGCCATTTCTTGAAAATGAGGAACTCCACTTTTGTCGTTACCCTGATTTACAAAAAGTTGATTCCTCTCTTTAAAGTTCAGGTAGCCTCCGACATTACACACATAAATGTCCATCAAACCATCATTATTAATATCAACCATCGTTACACCAGTGGCCCAACCACCTGAACCTTCAACCTTGGCAGATTCTGTTATATCAATAAATTTTAGTTTCCCGCGATTTAGATAGAGCTTATTACTTCCTTGGTTAGAAGTAAAATAAATATCAATTAAATCATCTCCATTTAAATCTCCAACGGCAACACCCGCGCCATTGTAAAAGTACATGTAATTAAAAATATTAAAATCAGCGGTCTCCTTTAATTGATTTTGAAACGTGATCCCCGTATAATCAGAAGAAACAATTCTAAAACGCTTGTCGGTTTTAGAATTGCATGAAAATATTGCGGAAGCTCCAAGAAGAAGGCTTAGCAATTTCACGTATCGATTATATAATTTACTCAAACTATTGTTTAATTATCGGCAAATAAACTTCAGCTTTCCACTTCTCTTCATTTAACCCCAAGTTAGGATTATCATAAAATAACTCTATTGGTGGAGAAACGATTTTATATCCATTCCGATTTGCAAAGTCGGTTAATGCGTACCATGCGCGATCTGAGGTAATATAGTTTCCATGGTATTCTGCCTTCAATGCTCGCTGCGGGGGAAATGTTTTAAATTCAAACATATCACTCGGTGGTGGTGGAACCGATCTATCCAGTGGAAAACAAAAATCAAATTTTATTTTCCCCTTCTGATGTGACCATTCTATTACCTTAATTAATGGAGAGCCTTTCAGCTTAAGATGATACGTGTCAACAAAAGAAATAAATAATGGGTAATCCTTCATCATGGCATTTGCCTTTGCCACCTGACCTGTTTCAAGCCGTTTGCACATACAAAATACCGAATCCAGCGTTGACTCCCCTAAAAGTTTGATTTTGGTTTTTTTCAAATGAGTCTTAATTAACTCATAAAAACTATTGCCAAGTTCAAGCGCATGTGTCTCCATAACCGTTTCAGCAAACGGAACTAACACTTTATTCTGAAGCTTCCGATCGGGCTCAGATACAAGAATTTGAACCTCGGTACTAGAATCGCTTTTATGTTTAAAATGCCATCTATAATCATAGTTACTACCTTTATATTGAATTTGCATTTTCATATGATCAAATGAATCGACCTCTAATATGGTTGAATTATCCATTGATCTATCCCACAATCGCAAAGATTCAATAATATCACCGGGAGTTGTTGAAGTCCTGAATCGAATTGAATACTCATAAGGATGAAATCCAAGGTAATAAATCAAGGAGCTTACCAAACAAACAACAGCCAATTGTACTACTCTTTTCATTACTCAATTATTGAATTTTATACAGTTGTGCTTTGCCATTATTAATAGTCACAAGCAAAAACTTATCTTCCTTTAAATTGATAACATTCATTTGCCGAACAGAAGAATTAATAAAATCTAAGCCAGCATCCCAACCATTAATAACCTGTCCATTCCTTTTTAATATAGAACCACCAAATGATCCTAGTCTTCCATGAAATGGTTGTAATCCAAAATAATTTCCACCTAGCAATAACTCCTCTACTCCATCACGATCAAAATCGTAAGCAATCTGTGCCATTATTGGAGCTACCTGTAGTTTAAGCGGCAACCGATAAAACTTATACTTACCATTCTCATTCTTTAAATATCCAGTACCCAATTCATGGACTTCGAAAAGTATTGCGGACTTTAGTTGAGTAGAGGTAAAAACTTCTTCGATCGGCAAGCCGGCAAAATCTCTATAGGTGTTATACCTTTTACGCAAATCAGGAATTTGACTAGCCAATAAGTCGAATCCATCTAAAGGATAATACTTTCCATTCTTAGCGATTGAAACAATCGTCTCTTTTTCACCATTATTATCGAAATCATTGTAATACATTCTTAACGGTTGATCCATTGACGCAACATATTTCGAATTCAATCCCCAATTACCAACTACAAATTCATCAATTCCATCACCATCCAAATCGAATGGTGAAATCGATTGCCAAAGACCGCCCAGATTGTGAATCAGTCCTTCATCATGAACAAATTTCCCTTTATCATTCCTTAGAAATTTAGGTTCCATCCATTCTCCTACCACAATCAAATCCATCGCTCCATCGTTGTTGTAGTCATTCCAGATTGCATCTGTCACCATTCCAAGCTCCTCAAAGACACTCTCATTGGTCGGTATTAAATTTCCTTCTTGATTTTTTAATAAATAAGATTTAGGGATTTGTCCAAAATTCTTGGAAACAGATTGATTACCTACAAAAATGTCCAAGTCTCCATCATAATCATAGTCAAATGACTTAACACAAGATGCGTTTTCAAAATAACTATCGATTTCCGTCATCGAAAAATCACTTGTCGTTGCTTGGTAATAGCTATCCAAAAGTGGCTTTGATTGATTGTAAAAATCTGCTCCACCTGTTGCTATAAACATATCTGACTTACCGTCTTTATTGAAATCAGCAATAACGGCATCAATATCTTCTTTAAGGGAATCTTTAAGGATTGAACCAATGTTAGTTTTTTGGTATAAACTAGTTGATTGCACATAAAATGTTCCTGGAATATGTTTGGAACCACCAAAATAAATATCCGACAATCCATCATTATTAATATCTCCAATAGTCGTAGCGGGACCTCTATCAGATTGCTGAAAAGGTAATAATCTAACTCGATCAAAATCGGTATATCGATCTTCTTCATGCTTAAAATCTAAACCAATCTCAGTGGGATCGATTTTAGTAAACAACCTATTTTTCTTTTTTACAGGGAATTTATAAACATAATCTAAGCTGTCGGAGTATACAAGCTCGATCGTTTGATTAGTCTTAAGATTTAAAATCATTCGTGATCTTCCATTTGGCCAAACAATTCTTAGAGAATCTACTTCACTCTTTTTTCCAAATCCAAAATGCACAAAAGGTTCTGATGAAGCTTGAAATCCCCTCGCGGTATATAGTTCTTTGAATTGGATGATACCACCCGTATAAGCATAAATCTTTGTACCTATTCCAAAGTGATTGGCCATATTCATCCTCAACTTTATTTTTAGATGTGCGAATTCCTTATTCAAGTTATTAACATAAATAATAGGTGCAGCATCCACATTATTGACTACAAGATCTAAGTCACCATCATTATCTAAATCCCCTGATGCGGCAGCTGTAGAACAGGTTTCCTCATAAGGCAACCAAACTAAAGATTTGTCTTCGAACAGATAATCACCGGATCCTTTAAAGATATTGTTCTGCGCCTTACCTTCGGGCATGAGAGAAAGAGCCTTTTCATCAGCTAACTTAGTTGTACCGATTACATTTACAACCTGCTCACTCGATACATACTTAATATAATCCAAATCATTGGGTCTCTTCAGTATCCCATTCGAAACAAATAAGTCTTGGTTCCCATCCTGATCGAAATCAGAAAAAATTGCACTCCAACTCCAATCTGTTGCGGACACATTACTCATCAATGCGGTCTCTTCAAACTTTCCATCTCCGAGATTTATCTGCAATGCATTACGTGGAAATTGGTAATTATATCCATACTGCTCTGTTCTCATTTTTAAAATTCCAATATTCTCCTCGTCCACAGATCTTTTTAAGGTTTGTTCATCACGCGGAAGCATATCCAAACTAATTATATCTGGGTATCCATCGTGGTTAATATCAGCGATATCATTTCCCATTGAAAATTTACTTGTCAATGTGAATGAGGTTTTCGCTTGTTCTGAGAAAGTACCATCACCCTTATTGATATACAGGTAGTCATCCTCATGAAAATCGTTGCCAACATAGATGTCGGGATATCCATCTAAGTTAATATCAGACACACCTACACCTAAACCATATCCATTTATACCTCCGTATATATTTGCCTTTTCACTTACATCCACAAACTTGTTTCCATCATTGTGCAAAAGTTTTCCACCCGTTTCATAAGTTCTGTTATTCCTTAAATTCGAGTGACCAAAAGATTCAGGAGTATGAATAGCATGATTTAATAAGTAGATATCAAGATCACCATCTAAATCATAGTCAAGAAATGCTGCCGAAGAACCAAATGCTTCAAAATCGAGACCATACTCTTCCGATTTCTCGGTGAATGTATTATTACCATTATTGATGAATAATTCGTTATGTCCTCTCAGATTTTTTAATCCAACTACTGCACAAACATAGATATCCAAGAACCCGTCACCGTTGACATCAGCCATTACACTTCCCGTATCCCACGAATTTTCTCCAGCAACACCTGCTTGATCCGTTATATCCTCAAATTTCAAATTACCTTTATTGAGGTATAACTTATTTTTTGTTTGATTTGATGAAAAGAATATATCGGGAAGATTATCATTATTGATATCCCCAATCGATACTCCTCCACCATTATAAAAATAAGGGTAATCAATAATATTAAAATCTTTGGTTGGTGTGATTGAATTTGTAAAATCAATTCCGGCTTTCTTTACATCAAGCTTATCAAACAACGATTCCTTTTTTTTACAGGTAATCAAACTCATCGATAAAATGAAACTCAATCCCCAACTTAATTTCCACTTGCTCATTATTTCACTTCAATTGTTTTCCCCTGAAAACTAAAGACCTTTGGTTTTTGGCTATTAATTGCTGCGAAAAAGTATTGGTTGCCACTTTTATCTGAAAAAGTCTTGAGGTGCCTTATTTGTTCACGAACATAAAAACCACTCTCGTTAAAATTTTTCCAATCAAATTTAAGCTTTCCATTTCCAAGCAATACATGGCCAAAACTACCATCCTGCCTTGAAAATTGAGGTTTGAAATCAAAATCATTTCCAGCCATAACTAAATCGGTTACTCCATCTCCATTCACATCTGCGCAAGAAATACCACATACACACGACCACTGAACCCTTTGGGGTAACTTGCGAATTGAAAACTTTCCTCCTCCTTCATTTACCGCCACTACTGATTCAGCAATAGTGGAGGACTTAACAAGAGAATTAGCCACTACTTCGGAAGAAAACAATTCCTGAATGGTTCTTTTCGAATAATCTACTGCTTTTAAATTCCTTTTCTTTAAACTCGGAATCTGGGCGTTTAATTCGCGCCTCATGTGAATCGGGTAATCACCATCATCATAATGGGTCGTCATTATCTGTTCAATAGTCCCATTAGAATCAAAATCATTAATCCACAATTTCATCGGATGATTCCAAGCGGGTGCGAACGGAATATTCAAACCAGCATTTCCTAAAATTAAATCTTGATCTCCATCCGCATCTAAATCCGAAACTTCAACCGTTCTCCACCATCCGTTCAATGTATCTAAGCTACACGACCATTTGCTAAATCTCTTACCATTGCTTTTAAACACTTGAGGAGTGCCCCAATCTGAGGATGTGACCAAATCGATTTTTTTATCTCCATCTATATCAACCCATTTTGCATCGGTGATCATGCCTGCATCTTTTAACTCATACGCATATCGATCTGTCCGATCTACAAATGTTCCATCCCCATTATTCAATAGCAATAGATGCTGAGGATTAGTTCCATATACACCAGGCACACTTCTCGATCCAATAAATAAATCTGTATCACCATCCTGATCAACATCATAGGGCTCAATGACTGATGTATTTGATTTAGTGCTTGGCATTTCGTTCTTTGAATGGCTAAACTTTCCGTTTCCGTCATTAAGGTAAAGTCTATTTACATATTCTGATTTTTGTACCGCATTGTTGCCCCCAGATCCAACTATTAAATCTAAATCACCATCTCCGTCCGCGTCAAAAAATGCAGCTGCAGTATCTTCAAATTCGGCATCCATCTCAAACGATGGGCTTTTTGTTGTAATGAACTGCCCCTTTCCAATGTGCTGATAGATAATACCTGATTGATCTTTCGCACCACCTACGAAAACATCTTCATTACCATCGTTATTAACATCGCCAATTGCAATAGCAGGGCCTTCTTTTGATAGGTATTTAGTCAATAGCCCTTCTTGATCAAAATCATCAAATCTATCTTCGGTATGCGCAACAAATGATTGATTGCTTACCTCTTTCAATAACGGCACAATTGATTTTGGAGGAGGTGGACTCCATTGAATGGTTGCATCGGCCTGTGCCAGAGTCAGTTTCTGATTCACTGCAACGTTATGTAAAATTGTTAATTTGTTATTGGGCCAATGAACAACTACCGAATCCACCTTTTCAACTACCCCCAGACCAAAAGTCAACACGTAATCCATTGAAGATTGAAATCCTCTCGAAGGCATCAACTCTTGCACCAAAGTGCTTCCATTAATAAAAAGTTTAACTGAAGTTCCTATTGCAAAAGGATTCGCACCTTGTCCTTTAAGCTTAAATTGCAGAAATTTATTTGCGTTTTTTTGTGAAGTCTCATTTCTATAGATGAATGATTCCATATTAACATTGCTTACTACCAGATCGAGATCACCATCTCCATCTAAATCTCCATAAGCACATCCGCTTGAAAAACTTGGAATACCTAACCCCCACTCATCAGCAACATTTTTAAATGTTAAGTCCTTATTGTTTCGGTAAGCGTAATTAGGTAAAGGAGTTACTGGCATTTTATTAATAATACTCAGCATCTCATTCTTGTTACCGGTACGAATTAAATTTGTAATGACATCATTCGCTAAGAAATCGACATAGTCAATATCCGTCAAATCATGTATCATTCCATTCGTGACATAGATATCCTTAAACCCATCATTGTCCATGTCAAATAACAAACCCGCCCAGCTCCAATCTGTTTTTGCAACTCCGCTGTAGTATGCTATCTCCGTGAACGTATCATTCCCATTATTTATCTGAAGTGTGTTTTGAATGTATTGTTGGTAAAAATCCCGCTCTTGTTTAAGTCGAAAAACATCACTGTTATCAAACTCCATGACTTTTTTAGTACGCTCAATCTTCTCGGGCATCATATCTGTAATGAATACATCTTGCAATCCATCGTTGTTTATATCCGCGATATCAACACCCATAGCCGAAAGACATAAATGAGATGTTTTGTCTTTCACCTCTTCTGAAAACGTTCCGTCTCTTTGATTAATGTAGAGATAATCTCTTTCATAGAAGTCGTTAGAAACATAAATATCTGTGTATGAATCACCATTTATATCTACGGCAAGAACTCCAAGACCGAAAGCAATCAAGCTGCCATAAATACCTGCCTTTTCGGTTACATCGGTATACTTACCGTTGTCATTTCTCAATAAGAGATGCCCCACTCCTCTCACATTCTTGGGAACATTTTCCCAATCTTGAGCTTTTTTGTCTCTATCAGAAGCAAATCCTAAGCTGCTTACCGGAACATTGCTATTATTTAATATATAAGCATCTAAATCCCCGTCTTTGTCATAGTCGAAAAATGAGGCATGGGTTGAAAAACCACTTTTCGCAAGATTGAACTCGGAAGCTTTCTCTGTAAAGGTAAGATTGCCATTATTTATGTATAGATCGTTATCATGATTGTTTCCTTGATTATTCCCAGCGTTGCTTACATATATATCTAAGTAGCCATCTCCATTTACATCTACCATCACAACACCGGTATCCCATGGTTTACTACCACCCACCCCTGCTAAATCTGTAATGTCCTCAAACTTAAAGTTACCCTTGTTTAAATAGAGATGATTTTTACGCATGTTTGCTGTGAAGAAGATATCGGGAAGGCCATCATTGTTAATATCTCCAATAGCCACTCCTCCTCCATTATAAAAATTGCGATAGCTAAATATATTAAAGTCTTGTTTGTCCACTACCTCATTCACAAATGAAACACCTGTTTGGTCTGATGAAAGTTTGGTAAAGAGTGTATTATCATTTTTCTTCACCTTAATCGAATCATGACAGGACATCAAAAAAGAAAATACACATAAAATCACCGCTGTAGAGATAGTTGGTATCCATTGCTTACGATTCGAGTATCTCATGTTTATTGACAAAATTCTCTTAAATCAACATAAATAATCTGAACAAAAAAAAGTTATTACAGATTCGGAAACTGCAAAGTAAATAACGAAAAAGGGATAAAAAAAAGGCTGCCTTTATAAGGCAGCCCCTCTTTACTAGTTCGAATTACTTAAATTAATAACCAGGATTTTGTTTCAGACCTGGATTTGATAACAGTGCACTTGCCGGGATTGGGAAAATGTCTGTATGTCCATCACCGGCAGTCTTGAATTGCTTAGCCGCCTTAAATACTCCAAAACGTATCATATCGTTTCTTCTCCATCCTTCCAAATACAACTCGCGGCCACGCTCATCAAGCATGGAAGCTTCATTCAGAGAAGCAAGAGCTGAAGTGTTGGCTCTTATAGCTCTCAATGCATTCACTTCAGTAAGAGCAGCCGCTGCGTTACCTTTTCTAAGTAGAGCCTCAGCTTTCATCAAATGGGCATCTGCATAACGAGCCATAACTACCCCTTCAGTGAAGGCTCCATTTGCTGGAGAATACTTCAGCAAACGTGCTCCTGTTACCTCGTTATTACCAATCAAACCGGATACAGCAAATTCTTTGGTAAATACCAATGGCTTTCCAGTTCTGTCTTTCAAAGCTACAGCTGCACCATCTTTAAAGCCATACATCTGTCCAAATTGGAATCCAAAACCAAATCCTTTATTAGTAGCATTTGTGGTAGCTAATGTATGTGTATACCCTCTTCTTTCCTCTTGAGTTCCTCCTATTTCATTAGTATTAGCAGGACCTTCGAATTTATTGTAAAACTCCGCAAGTGTAGAAAATCCATTCCAACCACCTCCTGTGTTATCAGGATGAGACTGATTATAGTGAAGACTATTCCACATTCTGTTACCAGCTCCTGCAGATACATTCCAAATTACATCGATATTTGTGTAAGTCGGACCTTTAAATAAATCAAAATAGTTACCGCCTACCAAACCATATCCGTCTGCTTTGATCTGATCAACTAGAGAAATGACATCATCTAAATCTGAACTAGCATATGCACCATTATAAACATTAGAGTTCAACTTTACTTTTGCTAGTAAGAAGCGAGCGGTTGCTTTAACGGGGCGCAATTTATTGGATGAAGTTGGAACACTTGCAGGTAAATCTGCAATTGCTTCGGTCAAATCTTTTACCACTAATGCGTAAGCATCTTTACGTGATAATACTGAAGGAACAACTTCAGGACCATCTTTTGGGTTTCTGAAAGGAACTTGACCCCAGAAATCCAACACAATCCACATGTTGTAGGCTCTTGCAAATTTTGCTTCTGCCACTTGAGCGGGTGTTGCGTTGCTAAGAGGGTCAATTACTTCTGTACATCTTAATACAGCACTGTTCTTATCGTTCCATACTTGAGTCACAAAGTTATGGGTTGGGCCAAAGGTATGTACGTGAACAGTTCTCCAAATACCATTATCACCCCAGTCGGTACCACGAGTTGGTACTAATAACTCGTCAGTTGACACTTCTGTCAACGCATACAAGTTAGCCTGATCTCCAGCTTGACCAGAAATATCGTTAAAAATTGTATTTAACGATCCTGCTGGATCCGGAACTCCATTGAATACTGCGGAAGCTCCTTTTGTTTTTATAGAATCCGACTCAGTAATATCTAATGAGCAGGAACTAAGCAAAAATACAAACATCAAGAATGGGGCTATCAGCCGATTCTTCATTTTAATGTTATGTTTCATTTCCATTTTGTTTTCTAATTAATCGTTCAATTAAAAGGATAAATTTAATCCTAAGGTAAAGGTGCGCGGCCGCGGATATGCTGAATAATCAATACCTGCTGTTGGTAAGCCATTTAGCAAATCAAAAGCTGCTGGGCTACTGCTTACTTCAGGATCCAATCCTGAATAATTGGTAATCAAGAACAGATTTTGGCCGTTAAGATAAAATCTAAGTTTCTTGATGAACTTCTGATCTTTCAAAGGAAGATTATAACCAATCGTGAAGTTTTGCATTCTAATAAAGTCACCACTTTCTAAGAATCTGGTAGAAACAGCTGCTTCAGCTGATCCAGCTTCACCAGCAGTTAACACATTGCGTGTAACATTTCTTGCATTGTTGATTGAACCTGCGACAAAGAATGCATTGGCTGTATTGTTATAAACATATTGACCGAATTGACCTGAGAAATACATTGCAAGATCAAAACTCTTATAACGAGCATTAACAGAAAATCCCATGTTCCAGGTTGGCAATGCGGATTTTCCAACAAAAACTTGATTATCACCAATTGGTTGACCGGTTGCATCAAAGCCTTTAAACTCACGTAAGTGGTAAGAGAATAAAGGATATCCTCCTGCTAAACGTTGAGCATAAGCCAATGATAAACCTTGTCCTCTGATAGTACCAGCATCAAGTGCACCACCAAAATCCTTTAACATGTTATCGTTACGAGAAACGTTTCCGCTAAATGAAAGAGAAGCATCTGGCTTATCAATTGCTGCATAAGTCAAAGCCACTTCCCATCCTTTGTTCTCAACCGTTGCATTCAAATTTGTAAATATCTGTGCATTAACAGCTGGTTGAGCAGCATTGGCTCTTAACAAGAGGTCGGTGGTGTTTTTAACATAATAATCTATGCTACCACTTAACTTATCACCAAGGATACCAAAATCAATACCAACACTAAATTGTTTGGTTTGCTCCCACTTTAGAGAAGGGTTAACTGAACCTTGAGTCGAAACTCCTGGGACACCTATTTGACGAGCATCGCCAACAGACACATCAGAATATCTATCTCTTCTGATGAATTCACCGTAACCCAATCCATCTTGATTACCAACAACACCATAACCAGTTCTAAACTTGAAAGTGCTGAAAACCTCAGGCATAAAATCCTCATCATGCAATTTCCAAGCAAATGCTCCTGAAGGGAATACACCATAACGATTATCAGAACCAAATTTGGAAGAACCATCCACGCGCAAGGTCGCTGTAATCAAATATTTACTGGCTATTGTAAAATTACCTCTACCAAAGTAAGATTGAATGTAATCTGTATTATTGTAGAAATTCGCTCCAATAGCGGCTAAAGTTACGCCTCCTGGTCTAGCGAAATACTTTTGTGAGAAAGCACCAGATCCTGCATCAAATCCACTAACAAAACCTCCCGATGTTTGAGTTCCATTTCTAATGTCATTTGAGATACCCCAGTTATTAATAACTCCGCCAAAATTTCCTACGGCTGCTGCATTACCAGCATCATAAGAGCTTTTGAGTTCATTCTGCATATTATCAAAATTTACAAAATCAGTAAATCCTCTACCAGTTGCCCAATAGTATTTGTTTTGGAAGCTTTGATATGAATAACCACCAACCGCTTCGATTTGAACTTTTCCGATTGTCTTTGTGTAATTCAAAGTCAATTCAACAAGGTTATTGGTTGTTTTATTGTTGTTTAATTGTCCTTGGCCAAAACCTTGAACTCCATTTAACAACAAACAAATCTAGGTCGTGATCTCCGTCTACATCGAAAAATACTGCGCTTACATCTTCCATTTGCGCGTGTTCTTCCCACGGCTGCGTTTTTGCACGAATAAATTTCCCTTTACCTTTTCCAATAAATAAAACCGATTTATGATTCGCTGCGGCACCCACATAAAAATCATCGTAACCATCTGCATTCACATCGCCAACTGCCAATGCTGGGCCATACCGGGACATTTGATATGGAATCAAAGGTTCACGATCAAAATCGACAAATTGATTCTCCTGATGAACAAAGTCAATTCCACTTGCTTCGGTTATGTCCTTATAAATTTCTTTCTGTTGGAATTCTTCTCCTTCTTTTTGTTTGGCAGTTTTGTAGGAAATTTCCACGAGACGATCAATGGTTCCAAGCATTGATGTTGTTTCTTTGCCATCCGGCCAAATTACTTTAACTGTATATCTGCTCAATGTTTTACCCAATCCAAAATGAAGAACAGGGGAAACAGAAGATTGAAAGCCACGAGTAAGTTCCAACTCCTGAAGTTGCTGTGCGCTATCCATTAATAAATAAACCTTCGAACCAATTGCATATGTATTCGTGGGATAATCGATTAACTTAATATCTATATAATGATTGTTCTTATTTTCATTTTGATGATTCTGCCAAATCTTTGAAGCTTCGTTCGTGTTGTTTGTAATTATTTCCAAATCACCATCATTGTCCAAATCGGCATAAGCAGAACCAAATGATAAATTAGGTTCGAATAGCCCCCATTCTTCCGTTACATTTTTAAACGTAAGATCTCCTTCGTTTTTAAAAACGTAATCGCTGGTCTTAGTCGATGTCATCTTGCTAATGAGCTTAAACAATTCCAGTGTTTCTCCTTTCTGAGCAGCTTCTTTCTTCGCATCTTCTACCGTGTATTTCAAAAAATCCAAGCTGGTAAAATCGCGCAGATAACCATTTGTTACAAAGAGATCCTTATAACCATCATTATCGAAATCAGCCATCAATGGCGCCCAACTCCAATCTGTAGCCGAAACACCTGCTAATTGCCCTATCTCAGAAAAATGCGGTACACCCAAATCATTGTTGCCCTGATTGAACTGCAGCGTGTTTCTCATGAACTGATGATGAAATCCACTGTCGAGCATTAACTGATATCGATAATAATCATCAGGTCCTTTTAACAACTTTTGCCGATAATTATCTTCCGGCCACATGTCTACTTCTACCAAATCAATTTTCCCATCATTATTAAAATCAGCTGCATCGGTTCCCATTCCATTTCTGGAAAAATGGCCAAACGAGAGTTTGGATGTTTCTTGAAAGGTGCCATTGCGTTGATTGAGATACATGAAATCTTGTTCTTCATAATCGTTAGTCACGTATACATCCGGCCAACCGTCATTATTGAAATCTGTAATTGAAATTCCTAAGCTAAAATTGATTCCTCCGCCATGGATGCCAGCCTGAGAACTTACTTCTGTAAAAAAGTGCCGAACGGAATCTCTATGGCTTGTATACGTATCGTGCCGATAGAGGCGATTCCCGAAATTGGGATGACGCATGTTTCGCAACTTATTGGTATTGATAAATGGTGAGTAAAAGTGATTTCCATGATTAATCAAAAACATGTCCAGATCACCATCGCGATCATAATCAAAAAATGCAGCCTGAGTTGAAAAAGTGCTGGGAGCATCAACACCATACTCTTTTGCTTTCTCAGAAAAGGTTAGATTGCCTTGATTATCCAATCCGTTGTTGATGTATAATTCATTGGACAGATTCTGAGAAGTATCAGCACCCGAATAGCAAACATAAATATCCAACCAGCCATCGCTGTTAACATCTACTGTTGTAACTCCGGTTTTCCAAGAAGCGCGACCACTTACTCCTGCTTTTATAGTTACATCTTCAAATCGGAGGTCTTTTTTATTGAGATATAGTCTATTACTTACTGCATTTCCTGTAAAGTAAAGATCACACCAGCCATCGTTATTAAAGTCTGCGGCAGCAACTCCTCCCCCATTGTAGAGGTATTCGTAGGTAAGAATATTCAGCTCAGCGGTTTCCTCAATACGATTGCTAAAATCAACTCCTGAGCTCGATGGATCAATTTTCGTAAATAGTTTCTGCTCCTTCTGTTTGCATGAAGCAAAGAATATCACCAATAGGATCAGATAAAGTGATTGTGATTCAACCCTCGCTCTATTTGCTGGAACCGATTTAATTATTCTCACCTATTTTTTCAACACTCGTTTTCTGATGACAGAATTTTCAAATCGGATTTCCGCAATGTACAATCCGGCAGACATTGAGCTAACATCCCACGATTCAGTATCAATTCGCTTCGGTAATACCGCAGATCCCTGCATAGAAATTAATGCAAGCGATTGAATTGGCTTTTCAGCTTGAACTCGAAGAACATCATTTGTTGGATTTGGAAATAGGCTAATGCTAACGTGTTCTTCTTCGGTTGATGTAATCAAATTCTGAATTAACACATCGGTATATAATTTATATTGGCCAGGAGTCAGCTCCATCGATTGGTTAGTCGAAGTTACATTAAGCTGTGCTCCGTACTCATAGTAGTCATACCAAGTTCCTGTATGCGGAAATGTTATCTGAACCGTCTGATTCGACACATCAAAGTTTGCAACTGACACAACATTCATCTGAGAGGAATTAGTTGGCGAAGCAGTATAGGGTTTATTCTTCAACATCACTTGCTTTACCAAATTGCTACCGCCAATCAAAGTTGCATCACCCGAAGTAAACACGGAATAGGTGTTGCGTAAGCGAATTAAATCAGCAGTTACTGTAAACAAGCTAGCACGATCTCCTACTTGCTGATATTCCCATTTAATTGGCTTGGCAGATGTTCGGCAATTGTTATTCGTTGTTCCATCTGAACAGGTATTGATACTCAGATCGTATCCCAGTTCACCAAACTGCCAAATCATCTTCGGTCCTGGTATAGAATAAAAAATCAAGTTCGCTGCCTTGATTCGATTCAAAGCTGTAGATAGTGTTTTCACGGAATATAATCCGGCAGAATTCCCAAACTGCAAATTCTTGTACATTAACCTTTCTTCATCGTGGCTTTCCATATAGCCTATTGCTCCGGGCACTGTAAATGACCTATTCACAAAGTATATGCCACTGATGTCGTTCGAACTTCCATAGCCCATGGTATTCTGATTAAA
>JABFSO010000446.1 GCA_013140555.1 Cyclobacteriaceae bacterium
TTGCAATGCACTACCTGCACCACTCGCTGCCGCTTTAAATCGCGGATCGGTTGCTGTAACATAATCTGTAAGAATACCTCCATAGCTCCATCCGCCAATGCCCAATTTCGCAGCGTCTACACGACCAGTAGCAATCAGGTAATCAACTGCTCCCAATAAATCCATCACTTCTTTGTTTCCCCAATCCGCAAAAATAGCACGGCTGTAAGCCATGCCCCTGCCATTGCTTCCGCGATAGTTCACCGTGGCTACCGCAAATCCTTTGGCAGCAAAAATTTGAGGAATGAAATCAAAACTAAAATCATCTTGGGATGTAGGGCCACCATGAATCCACAAAATCAGCGGAAGCTTTTTGTCTTTGGGTTGATTGGCAGGCCAATACAACAAACTGTTGACGATAGTACCGTCTTTACTTTTAGATGAAAATCCTTCAGCAGTTGCCAACACCAATGGTTTCAAAAAATCGTTGTGAATGTGCGTGAGCCTGCGGATGGCAGTGTTCTCCAACACATAAATTTCATTTGGTGTTGCAGGATCACTCGATAAACCTACCCAAGCATTGTTTGCTCCACTCTGCAATCCGGCAAACGTTCGATCACCGCTTGTGCGCTTCATCATGTTTCCTTCCAAATCAAAAGAGGCCACATAACTTCTGCGATCATCTTCTACCGATACAAAAACAGATTTGCTATCTGCGGCCCAGCGAGGTGCAGATACATCGCGATCTAATTTAGCGTTCAATATTTTTGGAGTACCGCCTTCTGCCGGAATGAGTGCCAGTTGTGGCTGATCATAAATATCGTATTCTGCCGTTTGCGATTTCAAATAAGCAATCCATTTTCCATCTGCACTCCAAGCAGGGCTTGTGTCAGAATCTTGCCAAGTGGTGAGTTGCTTAATCGCTGCACCTTTCTTGGCATCCATCACCCACAAGTCGGTGTTTCCATTGCGATCGGGGTCGGCTGTGCGGTTGCTAACGAATACGATCTTTTTGCTATCGGGCGACCACACCGGATTTCCTTCGTCAAAGTCGCCACGTGTAAGTGTGTCAATCTTTTTGGTTTCCACATCAAAAACATACAGGTGATTTCGCTTGCGCTCCATATACCCTTCGCCATCTGATTTAAAATGATAGCGATCAATCATGATAGGTTTAGTTGTTTTCTTTTTCTCGGCTTCATCGCTCGACTCCTGATCTTGTATGACCAACGCTATTTTTTTTGCATCGGGGCTCCACACATAATCGCTGATGCTGTATTTCAAATCGGTTAGTTTTTCTGCTTCACCCCCACGTCTATCCATGCGCCAGATTTGCGATGATTTTGTCTCGTAGCGCGATGACATAAAAGTAAGATACTTGCCATCGGGCGACCAACGTGGCCGGCTTTCTCCTTCTTTGCTGGCAGTGAGTTTAACTGATTCGGTGCCTTCCCAATTGATCATCCAGATGTCGGCATCAGATTTATCTTTGGCTGAGTCCGGAGTAGACAATACGTAGGCTACCCATTTGCCATCGGGCGAAACTTGTGGATCATTAATGGATTTTAAGCGATACACATCGGAAGGCGTAATACCGCGCTGGGCTATTGCTGTAATGGATGCAAACGCCAGCAAGCAGGGAAAAATGAATCTGATCATATTTTACGATTTAGGTTCAGAAAGATAGCGAGCGAAAAGCAAATGTTTGATGATGAATGTGGCAATGATCAAAAATAAGCACAATAAAAAACCCCGGCTGTTCGCCAGGGTTTCACTTTTTCTTTTTCAGAACTAAAATTAAGCAACCACAAAACATCGGTTTAAAATAGCCCGATGCTCATTCCCATAATTGGCATAACACCAATTTCTGAGCTCCTGTATTTCCTCGGCTATCAAAACTTTGATGGCCTTCCTAAGCTCCTTTTCAAAGAGCCTTGCGTCAAAACTCACTCGACTGAGGATGTTTTTGACATAATTGAGCATTTTCATTCTACTGCTTAACACTTTTTGAAATAGTTAGAGTTACAACGATGAAATCGGCTGGTAGTTGCTTTGCGCTAATCGTAATCGACTATCCACCGATTTGTGCCCATTAAAATCAATTTTCCGCCTTTGAAATCTATCATTCAAACTTTACAACTAGTTTCGACATCTTCCTCCAGCGCGTTTACTGAAACATCAGTCCATGAAAGTACAAAACAGGTTTAATAGTAGAAAGAAGATTTTAATTTTGTATTGCAACTAGTTGCGATGCTAATTGCAACATCGAAAATTTATGATACGAAGCGGTTTTTTGATTTTTTGCTTTCTTTTGGCCGGCTCGGCAATGGGGCAAAGTGTGCAGATTGATTTGGGACCCAACGAAATTGGCGAAAATCAGGCTTGGGCTATCACTATTACGGTAAATAACGACCGGTTGAGAAGCTATGACAACTTCCCGGACATCGATGGATTTCAAAAAAGAGGTTCTTCTTCATCTTCACAAACAAGTTATATCAATGGCCAAAAGAGCTTTGTGGAGAGTATGAGTATGACTTACATTCCAACAAGACAAGGCGTGATTACTATTCCATCTTTTAAAATGAAAGTAAACGATCAGCCCTATTCCGTTACCGGAAAAAAAGTGAAGGTTGGTCCGCCTGTTCAAGTGCAACAATCCGATCCTTTCCGTAGTTTTTTTGACCGAGACTCGCGCGATGATTTTTTTGGCAGAGGAACACCCGAGTTTGTAGATGTAAAAGAAGATGCGCTACTCGCATTAACTACCAGCAAAGACGAAGTATATGTAGGCGAAGGATTTACAGCTACACTTTCATTCTTAGTGGCTGAGAGCAATCGAGCGCCCATGCAGTTTCACGATTTGGCAAAACAATTGAGTGAAATTTTAAAAAAACTAAAACCGGCCAACTGCTGGGAAGAAAATTTCAATATCGAGAGCATTGAAGGTGAACCTATTCAAATCAACGGCAAAAACTATACACAATACAAAATTTATCAAGCCACTTTCTACCCGCTGAATGGACAAGTGGTTCAATTTCCTAGTGTCGGTTTGAAGATGATCAAATTCAAAGTGGCTAAGAATCCATCTTTTTTTGGTCAAAACAGGCAAGAGGATTTTAAAACCTTTAACTCCAAACCAAAAAGTGTCAAGGTGCGAGAGCTGCCTCCTCACCCCTTGCGCGATGCCGTTTCCGTAGGCGAATATCGTCTGGAAGAACGATTAGCAAAAAATAATTTAGAAACCGGTCAAAGTGTGGATTATGAGTTTACGATTCAGGGCGAGGGAAATATTACAGGAATTGAGAAACCACAAATTGCACCGAACAGCAGCTTTGATATTTACGAGCCCAATGTCAAACAAAATATTACCCGCGATATCGGCCGCGTCTCTGGCAACAAATCGTTCAGCTATTTTATGATCCCGAAAGAACCAGGCACTTTTAATATGGGCAATTATTTTCAATGGGTGTATTTTAATCCCAACACACGAAAATATGATACACTTAAATCCAAACAGGTAGTAACCGTCATTGGCGAAAGTCAGAAAAATCAAGCCATTGAAAGCAATAACCTTGGCTCATTTTATGATCGGGCGGATGCAGCCGATAACATATTAAAATCTTCTATTTCGCGCAACGGGCAAAAAATTGTGTTGAATGTTTTTATCTTGCTCATTCTGGGAGCCTCGGTATTTTTGATCTTCCGGAAATAGCATGGGAAATAATTACGGAACTCTTTTTAAGATCAGCACTTTTGGTGAAAGTCATGGCCCCGCGATTGGCGTTATCATCGATGGTTGCCCGGCCGGATTAATCATTGATGAAACATTCATTCAATCCGAATTAGATCGCAGAAAACCCGGGCAATCGAAGATCACCACACAGCGCAAAGAAGACGACAGTTTTCGAATTTTATCAGGTGTTTTTGAAGGTAAATCTACAGGCACACCCATTGCGATTGTCATCGAAAACCAAGATCAGCGCAGCAAAGATTATAGTCACATTGAAAATACCTTTCGCCCTTCGCATGCCGATTTTACTTATCAGGAAAAGTATGGCGTCCGCGATCATCGGGGTGGCGGCAGAAGCTCGGCTCGCGAAACAGCCGCACGCGTGGCAGCCGGTGCCATTGCTAAACTGCTCCTCCGTAAACAAGGCGTGGAAATCAATGCGTATGTATCGCAAGTAGGCACACTCAAAGCTCCCGAGTATACACAACTTGATCTCAGTAAAACGGAAGACAACATCGTGCGCTGCCCTGATCCCGCCACAGCGGAAAAGATGATTGCATTAATTGATCAGGTGCGCTTAGACCGCGACACGATTGGTGGTGTAGTGAGTTGTGTAATTAAAAATACTCCGGTGGGCTTAGGTGAACCGGTATTCGATAAGTTGCATGCCGAGTTGGGCAAAGCGATGCTCAGTATCAATGCCGTAAAAGGTTTTGAATATGGAAGTGGTTTTGCAGGCGTAGAGTTGCGAGGCTCACAGCATAACGATGAGTTTGTAAATGAAGGCGGAAAAATTCGCACGAAGACCAACCATTCCGGTGGAGTGCAGGGAGGCATCAGCAATGGCGAAGACATTTATTTCAAAGTAGCTTTCAAACCGGTGGCTACGATTATGCAAGATCAGGCTACGGTTGACAAAGAAGGCAATGAAGCAGTTGTTTCCGGCAAAGGCAGACATGATCCGTGCGTGGTACCACGTGCCGTACCGATTGTGGAAGCCATGGCCGCACTGGTGTTGGCGGATTTTTTATTGCGAAATAAGGCTATTAGGCTTTAATTCTAAAAGGTAAGAAGTAATTTTTTCGCGGCAATATCTTCCCATCCGTATATTATTAGCCACTAAGGCACAAAATCACCAAGAACCTTCGCGCCTTGGTGCCTTCGTGGCAAAACCTTACAATCGAAATAAGAAAATCATTAGCCACTAAGACACTAATTCACCAAGAACCTTCGTGGCTTGTTGCCTTCATGGCAAAGCCTTACAATCGCAATAAGAAAATCATTAGCCACTAAGACACTAAATCACCAAGAACCTTCG
>JABFSO010000200.1 GCA_013140555.1 Cyclobacteriaceae bacterium
CCGCAATAGGTATAGATGCCGACACGGTGAGGCCTGCTTTGAGCGCTAAGTAAACGGTAGAGCAACCGAAGAGAATACCAAATAAGATTCCGAAGCCGATTGACTTCACGGTAAACTCTGCCACATTCTGCTCGGGTGCGATGTACGGCTTAAATACTTTAGGAACTTCCATAAGAACAATTATTTTTTAACAGTGAGAAAATTAAACAGCACGAGCAAAACCGTAGAGGTAAAACCAATCATCGACAGCGTGTACCACATCATCGCTGGGTTGGATTGCATGTATTCACCCCGCAGCCAATCGGAAAGGAAGCCTGCTGTGAAGGAGCCAGCCGCAATGGGTAAAAAAGCAAAGCCCATGAATGTGCCGATTTGATCTTTGGGAGCGATGGCGCTCACATATTCGTAGAAGCGCGGTGCCTGAATGGCTTCGCCTAATGCAAAGAACATGATGCCAACAACAGTAGCTGTTAACGATCCGCCTGCGCCTACAATGATCCAAGATATACTAGCAAGGCCAAGGCCAACGGTGACAGCTGAAATGGATTTCCATTTACTAACTAAAGCTGTAACCGGAATAGTAATGAGGATGATGGTCCACGCATCGACCGTTTCTAAATATTCAAAGGCCTCAAATTTTAAAATATCTTTTGCATAAAATGGCAAGAGGTAAAAGATCTGCCAGAACATTATCCAGAAGCCGGAGAAGATCAGCAGAAACATCATAAACTTGATATTGGTAAACACCAATACCATATCACCGAATACTTTGCTGAATGTTTTTTGTTCAGTCTCTTCTCCTTCCGGTTCGCGGAAGAAAATCCATGCTCCTAAAAATAAAAAAAATGAAGTGATGGATGACATCACTAGTACAAACTCGATCCCTAAGTCTTTACGAACATGATAGGCGATGATCGGCCCAATGGCACCACCAAAGTTGACGAGGGTATAATAAATAGAAAAGCCCAGAGCGCGTGTCTCGGGCTTAGAAGTTTTCGCGACCGTGCCTACAATGCAAGGTTTAATTAACGAACCTCCGATGGCAGTAAATAGTAACACGGTTATCACATAGGGCTTCTTGCCAACCCACTGCACTATCTCTTGTCCGTAAGCCATTCCGGCAAAGCCAATCAGCGCATAGCCCACACAGAAGAAGGCAAAGCACGCCATGAGTGTGCGTTTGAATCCGTATTTATCAACAAACACTCCCGCCAGCGCTGGTAAGAGATAAAGGACGGCATTAAACGTACCCGCTAGTTGGCCAGCCTCTTCATTGAGGCCTACTTTTTCAGCGAGATAAACCGTGAGTACCGCCTTGGCGCCATAGTAAGCGAGGCGCTCAAATAATTCTAATGTATTGGCAATCCAGAAGGTAGGCGCAAACCCATTTACTAGTGCAATAGCACGCTGTCGAAAGTCCATCCGTTTGGTTTAGGAAACTGAATTCAAAGTAGTTGGTTTAATTCAATTTACCAAGGGGTAATTACACTCGCGGATATCTTGTGTAACTCCTGTTTCCAATAGATTCACACAAGGTTAAAGGGTTTTGTAAAGAATCAAACCAGAGGGCGCGGAGGTTCGACTTGAACTTTGGGTTTTTCTCAATGTTGTCTACTAAGAAGCCAAGTCGGTGATAGTCATCTCTTCTTTTGATGATATAATTAAATGACACCTTATTGCCATGATGTTCATATTCTATTAAGTTGTTACCACCGTGATGGATTCCAAAAACATCCTTCGGTTTGCCCAGATAATCCTCGATATAGATGACGAGGTTCTTCATTTCCGAATAGGGTATTTTTTCTCCAGCTATTTCAAGGTACTCTTCGGTTATTACTAAATCAGCTCTTCGTTCTCCGTAAGCACTAATGCCCATGTACTTATCATCGTAAAGTTTAACGCCTAGCGTAACTATGGTAAATCCAATAGCTACCACTAAGCCAACTACAAATCCGATGAAATACAATATCCAAACACCAATAATCGCCCCGAAAATACTAAGGTTATACAGTATGCGCTTGTTTCTCTTTGCATTTGTCTTCTCAAAAATATTGGTGCGAAATTCTTCCACTGCGCAATGATTTAGTACAAAGGCGAAAATAAGGGATGTTCATACTTTATCAAATAATAAGCCCCATAAATTAGCGTACATGGTTATTGAACCGATCGATGTTCGTTTACTCTGAATCCTGAAGTTGAAACATGATATCGGTTCGCAGCACATATTTAACACCTTGCGTCACTGAGGCACATTCGTGCTCTAAGTCGTGTTGAAAGATGAGTGCGGTGCCTTGTTGAGGTTGAATGATCAGATCATTAAAAGTAGTTTCTCCTCCTTCATAACCATCGTTCAGGTAAATCATGAAAGTAAAGTAACTAGCCTCTCGGTCGTTGCGGATAAAACTTTGATCGCGGTGCTTTTTAAACTGCTGACCGGGTAAGTATTTATAAAATCGGAACAACTCATTAAGTCCTACCGCCAAACTATTTCCAAACTTAGTAGGCGCAAATGGTTTAGCCTCTTGCCAAAGCGATTCTGCCAAAGCGATATCCTGATAGATGACCCGATTGTTGTTCCTTACCTCTTTCACAATAATATCCCCATTTTCGGTAGTAACAGTAGCCGGCTCATAACCGATCGATTCGCTTTTCGCGATAAAATCTTCGCATTGCTTCTTCGTCCAGAAAGAATCGATGGTAAAGATGTTAGGAGTATGTCGAATCAGTTGCATTGCTTTTGTGTGAAAATGATTTATCCTTCTGATATAGTTTATGACAGATTGTTTTCAGCCTTTCGCTTCGTGTTTAGCATCCATTTCGTCACCCAAATTAACAAAAGTAAAAGTATGAAAGTGCTAAATCCATACATCGGAACAGATTGCTCGTGGTGTACAATAGAATACTCCTCATCAAAATATCGTCCCTCCTCGTTATAGGGTAAATGGTATGTTTTGAGAAAGAAATAACCATTAAAAATGAATAGAAGTAAGAGTATTACAAATAGGAGAAACTGAGTTGATCGCAATAGCATTCTTCCAATATTCATTCTAGCATTCGCTATTTACAACCCATCACTTCTTCCTTCTTTTTTCTTCCAAGGCGGGCAAGTCTTTTTTGTATTGCTCTACATTCCATTTGATTTGCCATTGACTGACGTATTCTGATAGCGGCCCCAGACCTACTTCTGCTCTTCGTTTATCCACATTGTCTGGGTCCAGCAAAGGCGAGACATAATACAGTTGTGTATCCGGATCGCGACCAATCTGACTTCCATAGATTTGTTGTTTGCCCTGCCCCAGCGCTACTCTATCTTCTAATAGTGCCAAACTGCTGCCTTGTGCTTTTCCGTTTTTTACTGCTTCGCGCATCATGAGCAAGTATTTTTCTTGAGTAGCCTGATCTGAATGCTGAATCACCAGAAATAAAGTAGCGTTACCCGTTTCGCCTACCACATCAGCGCCCAGCCAACCGTACTTATCGAGAATGGTCTTCACTTTTAACAAATTAATAGAATCTTTTTCGTGAATGATCTTCCACAAGTCGCGCATTTCTTTTGACTCCCATCCGTATTTCTTTTCAATGCCATCCATTTGCTGCCGGTACATTTGATCTTCTGTGTAAATACTATCCAGCTTAGAGGCGAGTGGCTTATTCAGATTTGCTTCGGCCTTATCCTTGTTGCGTTGGACGATCTCCAACAATGGCTTCCATCTTTTATCGTTGTGCAACGAGTTCAGATCGGTATCTGCAATAATATCGTTATAGTTTTTGTAATTGGCTTTCGTTGCTATTCTGTACAGTTGAAAAAAAGCACTATCAGGCACAGACGCCAGCGCCCACGAACAAGCAGCATTGTAGCGATCGGTAGCGAAGCCTTTCCACCCATTTGATTTGAAGGCTTGTGAATAGGTGTTAGCTGACCGCTTAAAGTCTTTAACATTATAGAGCGAGTCGGCAACGCGAACAAAAGCGGAGTACTGCGCGCTCTGGCTATAAGTTAGGTGCGCTAGGGCGAATAGCACAATGATTACTGTAGTTTGTTTCATGCGGAATGTGTTTGGCTGTTAGTTAGGTCAGTTGAAATGAATTGCATTTGCATTCTAAGTTTAAATATCCTCCCAATAACAATTACTTGTACTATCGCGAGCCAACAAGATATAGTCACCTTTCAAAAACCGAAATCGCTTTGTAATAATATCGGTGCAATATCGAAGTTTTGTACTGTCAGGAACCCACGATTGACTACCGTCCTCTAATGTTAGAGGTACCAAGTTATCAGGAATATGATTAATGGTCATTTCCTTTAAAACCACCTGATTGTTCTTATACATAACTGAACTAACGATCGGCTCAATCTCCGCCTGATAAATCAACGATGCCACCGGAAGAGTTGAAATCAATGAATCTCGTTCATTAAATGTCAACAGGAATAAATCATTAGCGACATCATTAAACTGAAATACCTGTAAGATCAGCACTTGAAAGAAACCGGGTATTCTATTTCGAATGACTCCGTAGTAATATAGGTAACAATCCGGACCACCAATCTTGGCATGCGAATAATTCAATCCTTGAAAGTTAGAATCGTGAGAAAGATAGGTGTAGTAAAACAAACTATCTACCTGCTTAAACTTCGGATCTTCAACTTCATCCTTGCGTAAAGCAAATCGCAAGCTATCACCTACAAAATGTTTTATCGTATTAATTGTATCAAGATGGGAGAAGTGCGCAGGGGCAGGCGCTTTATCTTTAATTGGGTTGCAAGAGATGGCAAGGAGAATCGTAATACCAATTAAGGTTGATGTAATGTCCTTAGAATGAAATTCACTAAACATAGCTTAAGATGTCCGTCAATACTTATTTATCTAACTATCTATTCCTTCTCCTCTCTCCTAATCAAATAAAAAACTACGATTGTATAAATCATACATGCTAGTGAGATCACGATCGCAAACACTACCCTTACCATGCCCAAAAGAGAACTGGAGATTAATAGTAAGGCCATAAAAACTAGTACAAACATAA
>JABFSO010000449.1 GCA_013140555.1 Cyclobacteriaceae bacterium
TTATAAGTGTTGGACCACGTATTTAGCAAAGATGGGTTTTCTCAATCGCATTCATTGTCGTGCAGGCGGCAAAATGAAGTAATATGCAATGAAGGGGCTTATTCTAAGTTAAGTCGTTGATAATAGCTTCTTCCTCATAAAGAGATTCGAAAATTGCTTAATTTTATTTGATCTAAATGGGATTAACATGAGCGAATTAAATCTAGAAAAGGAGAAACTGGAGATCATTAAATGGGTAACTAATTTAAAAGATGATACAGCCTTTGAGCGTTTACGAATGCTGAGAAAGAATTCCAACAAAAAAGATTGGTGGCATGAAATTTCGGAAGACGAAAAAGCCGCCATTGAAAAAGGGCTGGCTGATATAAAGGCAGGAAGGGTGAAGCCACATAAGGAAGCTAGAAAGTTGTATGAAAAGTGGTTATAAGCTGCTGTGGTCTGATCGGGCGCTTTCTGATTTACAGAACATTATCAACTACCTGACTGAAAATTGGTCTGAAAAAGAAATACAAAATTTTGCCAGACGGCTTGATAAACGGCTCGATTTGATTTCTATTAACCCTGCACTTTTCCCAAAAACATCGAAGAAAAAGAATGTAAGAGATCGGTTCTCAGCAAACACACTGTTATTTACTACGAATGGCAGGAAAGGGCAATCTCCATTGTAACTCTTTTTGATCCCCGCCAAAATCCCAAAAAATTAAAGCTCTGAATTTTTTATTGCGCTCATGTAAAATTGCTTCATCAAGATCACGGAAGTAAATAGGTTTGACGGCTTGGTTTGAATTAACAAAACCGGAAGAATCACCCTTCCGTTTGTAACTCTACCCTTCAAATCTTTAATATTGCAGTTCTTTTAAAATAGTTTTCGATAATTATGGCATTTACTTCCTCTTCTGAGCTTCATCAGGCGCATCAAGAAAAAATTAAACAGGTATTTGGAGAAGTTTCTAAAGTAGTGGTCGGCCAAAACTATATGGTCAACCGCCTGCTGGTGGGGTTATTTACCAACGGCCACGTATTGCTGGAAGGAGTTCCAGGTTTGGCCAAAACCCTCACTATTTCCACGCTGGCCAAGGTATTGCACCTGGATTTTCAACGAATTCAGTTTACCCCTGACCTTTTACCGGCCGATTTGATCGGAACGATGATTTACAACCAAAAAGACGGGAAATTTGAGGTAAAAAAGGGGCCTATTTTCGCCAATATCATTTTGGCAGATGAAATCAACCGCTCTCCGGCTAAGGTGCAATCAGCACTTTTGGAGGCCATGCAAGAAAAGCAAGTGACCATTGGCGAGACTACCTTTAAGTTGGATCGACCATTTCTGGTACTAGCCACTCAAAACCCTGTAGATCAGGAGGGCACTTATCAGTTGCCGGAGGCTCAGGTAGACCGCTTTATGATGAAGGTGTTCGTAAACTACCCGACCAAAGAGGAGGAATTGGAGATTATGCGCAGGATCTCAAACATGCAGTTCGGCTATGAAGTGAACACCATTCTCACTAAAGAGGATATTTTCGCGATTCGCGAAGAAGTGAACAAAGTGAAAATCTCCGAATCGCTGGAGCGCTATATTATTGAATTAGTAACGGCTACCCGCAAGCCTAAAGAATATAAATTGGATCACGAAGCTCAATACATTCAGTTTGGTGCTTCTCCACGTGCCAGCATTAACCTGAATCTTTCCGCCAAAGCGGTAGCCTATATGGATGGCCGCGATTACGTATTGCCGGAGGATATCAAAGAAGTGGCGCTGGACGTGATGAACCACCGCATTTTACTCAACTACGAAGCCGAAGCCGATAATGTGAAAACGGCTGATATCGTAAAGGCATTGCTCCAAAAAGTGCCGATTGGGAAATAATTAAGCTCCAATTTTAAATGTGGTCTGAGAAAGGCCGACCGCGCACAATTTTATTTGAAGTGCCGACAGGGCATGAGGGCAGTTTGTTGTTCTTTCTGCAAGAACAACAGGTTAACGAAAGATTACATTCTTTAAGTTAGTATCAACCAAATGTTATGTGGACTGATTGCGTAACTGATTCACTTTCAGTTGAAGTAGCCCTGATTATCAAATTTTAATTAGTTTGAAATTGGGCTTTTTGAGGGCTTTTTAAGGGTTTCACTTAACAATTTCATAACACTGCCGACCAGATGAGGTAATATGCCCGCGCGACCTTTGCGCGAAATTAATTTGACATGCAAAAGATTTATTTTTTCACTCTCTTCTTACTTGGAGCAATCAGTAGTTTAGCACAAACTGGTACTATCAAAGGCCAAATTAAAGATGAGAAAACCGGAGAAGGCATTATCGGTGGAAACGTAGTGATTGAAGGCACTACCATCGGAGCCTCTACAGACATTGAGGGTAATTATGTAATACCTAAAGTAAAAGCCGGAAAGTACAACATAGTAATTACCTATGTTTCTTATAAAACCAAAGTGGTTCCGAACGTGGAAGTTTATCCCGATCAAACTACTGTATTAAATACTTCTATTCATGAAGACGTAATGGAGCTTGAATCGGTGGTTGTTACTACCCAGCGACAAACCGATACCGACATTTCTGTTATCACTGAGCTCAAAAAATCAGATTTAGTTGCTGTTGGTATTTCTTCACAACAAATTCGTTTATCTCAAGATAGAGATGCCGCACAAGTAATTCGCAGAGTTCCCGGTGTTACGATTGTGGGCAACCGCTTTGTAAACGTACGCGGTCTTAGCGAGCGCTATAGCACAGTGATGTTGAACGGAATTATCGCACCAAGTTCTGAAGTAGATTCAAGAGCTTTTTCATTCGATCTTATTCCCAGCAATATGATTGACCGTATGTTGGTATATAAATCAGGTTCTGCAGAATTACCCGGTGAATTTGCCGGTGCGGATATTAATATCTTTACAAAAAGTGTTGTTGATGAAAATTCAACCACTTTATCAATTTCTGGGGCTTATAGAGCAAACACGACAGGTCAATCTGTTTCTTTAAGTAATGAAAAAGGCAGCTTGGATTGGTTGGGTATTGACGATGGAAGTCGCGCGTTGCCTTCTTCTTTCCCTACTGCGAACTTGCGCACTCTTACACTTGGTAATCCTACCGAAGCCAACACACTTATTGCGGCTACGAAGTCTTTACCAAACAACTGGGGCACACGCAATCTTACCGCCATGCCCGATATGCGCATCAATCTTGATTTGTCTCGTTCGTTTAAAATCAGAGGCCTGAAGGTGGATAACATCACTTCCATTAGTTATGCAGCAACCAATCAGCTTTTAGAGCTTGACCAAAACTATTATGATGTTTTCTCTACTACACTTCAAAAAAGTACTAAGCGCTGGGGATTTCATGATGTACGTTTCACGCAAACCAATCGTATTGGTGCAGTAAGTAATTTTAGTATTTCGTTGAATCCTAAAACACGCATAGAATTCAGAAACTTCTTCAATCAGCAAGGTCAAAATCAATCGACATTCCGTACCGGCACTAGCGATGCCCAAGGTTTTGATGAAAAGAATCAGTCATTCAATTATTTCAATCGCGCTATTTATTCAGGTCAACTATCGGGTCGTCATAGCTTCTCAGATGCTGTCAATTTCAATTGGATCGTAGGATACAATACAACTTCTGCCAGCATGCCCGACTACAGAAGAATTCGCTCGCAAAGAGACATGGGAACCAATAACCCGTTCGAAACACAGTTGCCTCCGAACGCAAGTTCTACCGATGCCGGAAGATTCTATTCTAAATTAAGCGAGCAGGCATATACTTTAGTTGGTAATGTAGAAATCAAATTAAATCCGGAACAGCCGGAAGAAAAGCAAGCTAAATTATTGACTGGCTTTTATCTGGAATTAAAAGACAGAAAATTCAATGCGAGATGGATGTCCTATAAGTGGTTTGACCCAAGTAATCCTGACAATAGCCTAAAGTTTGTGCCTTTCGAACAATTGTTTGCGCCTGAGAATCTTGGCACTAAATTGATTTTGGACGAAGGAACCAATGTGGGCCCTGATTTATATGACGGTTATGATGGCAAGAACCAGTTATATGCAGGCTATGCAAGTATTGTTACTCCCCTTGGTGATAAATTTAGATTATCAGCGGGCGTTCGACTTGAACACAACTTGCAAGCAATTGATGTGTATGATGCTGATCGCGTGAGAAAGCGAGTTACAGAAAGTCCGGTTACTGTGTTGATGCCCTTCACGAACCTTTCTTACAACTTCTCTGAGAAAATGATTTTGCGTTTGGCCTACAGCAAAACTGTAAATCGTCCGGTATTTCGCGAATTAGCTCCTTTCAACTTTTACGACTTCGATCGCAACGCAGATATTTTTGGTAACCCAAACTTAAAGACTGCTAAAATCGATAACATTGATTTAAGTTTTGAATTATATCCGACTAAGGCGGATAAGATTTCTCTAGGTGCTTTCTACAAAAACTTTATAGACCCGATTGAAATGTACTTATCACCCGGCTCTAACTTACGCTATAGCTTCCTAAATGCAGCCAGTGCAACCACTTATGGGGTAGAGGCCGAAGTGCGTAAGTCATTGGAATCTCTTCCTTCCAATTTCTTAAAGAAACTGACTTTCGTATTTAATGGTGCATTGATCAAAAGTGAAATCGAAATTCCTAGCGATCCGAACTATAGCAACTTAGAAAGAAATCGTGCGATGCAAGGACAGTCGCCTTATGTACTTAACTCAAGCATCTATTACAGCAACCCGGAATCCGGATGGCAAGTAAGCGTTCAGTATAATGTTTTCGGCAAACGAGTTTTTGCAGTGGGCGATAAAGATTCAAATCCGAATCAATATGAAATGCCTCGCGATCAGGTGGACTTAACTATCTCTAAACAAATAAATCATCATTTGGAGATAAAGTTTGGCGTGCAGGATTTATTGAACCAACCTTACCGTCTGGTACAGGATTCAAACCGTGATGGTGACATTACATCTGTTGATGAATCGATTCAAACATATCGCTGGGGTCAATACGCTAATCTTGGTGTAATCTGGAAGTTTTAAGAAATTGTTATTCATCTATCAAAAGAAGAGGCTTAGAACCTCTTCTTTTGTTTTATACCTATTCCAAATCCCTATAATTAAACATACTGCTAATATCGAGTTAACAGTGGCGTAATGTTGAGAGCCTACTTTTGTGCAAACAAAAAATTAAAATCCGATGAAAAAATTCAGTCATCTCTCTGTGCGTCTGGTTGCATCTATCTTTGCAATAGGATTGATCGCGATGTCATCATGTAAAAGTGATGATCCAGCACCAACAACTAGTTCTACCTATACAGAGGTTACCACTGCTATCACCACCAACACTACTTGGACTGCTGATAAGAAGTATCTTTTAAAAGGAAATATCTACGTACAAGCTCCTGCAGAGCTTACTATCCAACCTGGTACTGTAATTTTTGGTGATAAGGTTACTAAAGGCTCATTAATTGTGAGCCGCGGAGCCAAGATTCATGCAATTGGTACTGCCGCAAAGCCAATCGTGTTTACTTCTGTTGCACCAAAGAGTTTCCGCAATTATGGAGACTGGGGAGGCGTGGTGATTTTAGGAAAAGCTCAAAACAATCAATCAGCTGATCAGGCAATTGAAGGTATCTCTGCACCAACTGGTGATAATGGTAAGTATGGTATTGGAACTGCTACTGCCGGAACTACCGAAAACGATAACAGTGGTGAGTTTCAATATGTGCGCATCGAGTTTGCCGGCATCGCGCTTTCTACTGATAACGAATTGAATGGCTTAACACTTGGTGGTGTTGGTAATGCTACTAAAATTGATCACATACAAGTTTCTTATTCAGGAGATGATTCATTCGAATGGTTCGGAGGTTCAGTGAATACTTCTTACCTGATTGCTTACAGAGGATGGGATGATGAATTTGATACGGATTTTGGTTATAGCGGTTTTAATCAGTTCTTAGTTTCTTTCCGCGATCCTAACATTGCTGATAAATCCGGCTCAAACGGCTTTGAATCTGATAACAACGCTCAAGGTGATGGCAAAACCCCACAAACCTCGGCTACTTTTGCCAATGTAACTTTCTTTGGTCCTTACATGTATGCAAACCTTACTTCAGGCGGTGCTTTGAATGCCAGTGCAATTAGCGCCAATTACAAAAGAGGCGCACATATTAGAAGAAACACAGCTCTTAAAGTATACAACACTGTATTCGCGGGTTCTAATTTGGATGGAATTTTGTTTGATCAAGCTAGCAACTCTGCCGTATTCAAAGGAAACTATGTGGGTAGAATTACAGGATCAGCGAAACCAACTCCAATTCCAAATGCTTTAGCAGGAACAACTCCTTACGATGATAGCAGCTTTGCGACTGATAATACCATCGAATCGCCAGTTAATAAAGTAGATGTTACTACTTTATTTGCAGGTTCTACAAACAACTTGTGGTCATTAGCATCTCCTAGCGCATTGTTGGCTGCTAACTCTCCGTTATTAACTGGTGCAGTTACTACCCCAACTTTTCCTGCAGGATTTGGTTTCACAACCGTTACTTATCGTGGAGCTTTCGATGGCACAAACAACTGGGCTAGCTCAACTTGGACTAACTACGATCCTAACAATACAGCTTACTAAGAAATACTGTTTTCATAGAATAAGAAAGCCCCACTTTAAGGTGGGGCTTTTTTTATTTTCACACTTCAATGGCATCCTCGATGATAAATCCCTGCGTACATTTGCATAATATAAAACAATCTATGTATCGATTCATGCTTCTATTACTTTCGTTGATCATGATCTCTTGCGAATATAAACCAAGGACACCTGACAAGTGGTTTACGAAAGAAGAACAATCGAAAATAATTCATCACGCTGTACGCTATTCTACCAAGCTACCACCCGATGCTACTCATGAAACAAAATTCGATACCGTATTTAACTGGTACTATACCTTGGCTGCCAAAGAGTTTGATTGGCGAGCCTGTGAGAAGATTAATGACCAAGAATACTATTTCTTACTAACACGCAAAGCACGCAGCATTTGGCCAGCACGTGAAGCAATCGGAGGTAAATTGTCAGTAGACAAAAACAAAAAACTAATCAATTATGAAGAAGTTTTCAGAACCTGGAAGATGGCAGAAGACTCTTTAAATAATCGGGCATTCGAGTTATTCAAACTGATGACACAAAAGAAAGACTTAACACCTTTTACATCCAAGTTTAAAGGCGATCGATACATTGAATTTCCTGATGATCGCTGGTATTTCAATAAAAGCGAAAATAGATGGAGAGATCGTTTTTTGGACTCAGCTAAAATGTCGAATTAATTTTCCGGCCTCATCTTGTTAAGGATTCACTAATTGAATATTAAAACCTTAATAGTTTAGTTACTCCCTCTAAAAACTAAAGTAACATTCACATTCTACCTTTCGGTCATCTTAAATTGGATTTTTAAAGTCGTGCTTTGCCGATTCGTCTAGAAATCCAAAAGGTTGGTCTTGAAATCGTGTAGTCAATATTCTAGAAAGCTCAAGCTTTCGTTCATTTGCCTACTATTTCAACAACTAACAGTTTAAGAGATGAACTTAACGAAAGGAAATGTGAAGAAGATTTTGTTCACCGTAGGCTCGCTCAATCAAACCACCCAGATGCATGCCATCGCATCGCATCTACCGGAATATGATTGTTACTTCAGTCAGTTTTATAGCGACAATCCCATCATCCAATATTTTGTTAATGAAGGTGTTGCCGATCACACCATTCTGTCTGGCCAATTCAAGCAAAAAGCGGATGACTATCTGCGCCAGCATCAGTTAAAAAATGATTACGCGCAATCCGTTTATAATAATCATTACGATTTGGTAGTCGTTTGCAGCGATTTACTCGTTCCCACTGCTATTCGCAAAACGAAATCAATTTGGGTGCAGGAAGGGATGACCGACCCGATCACACCTCTTTCGCGAATCACCAAAGCACTGGGTCTTCCCCGCTATTGGGCCATGAACACTTCGCTGAATGGCACTTCAAATCTCTGCGATATTTATTGTGTGGCCAGTGAAGGATACAAAGATCATTTCAAAAAATTGGGTACGGAAGAGTCGAAACTCGTAGTAACCGGAATGTCGAACTTTGATAATGTGGCAGCATTTGCCTACAATAATTTCCCTCATCGAAATTATGTACTCGTAGCTACCTCCGACATTCGGGAGTGCATGGGTTTTGAAAATCGTGCAGCGTTCATTCGAAAAACAGCCTCCATCGCAAACGGACGTCCGCTCATTTTCAAATTACATCCCAACGAAAAAAAGGAAAGAGCTATTCGTGAGATTAAAGAAAATGCCCCGGCCGGTACATTAATTTATACGGATGGGAACATCAATCACATGATCTACCATTGCGATGAATTGATTACACAATACTCTACTGTTGTGTATGTTGGTTTAGCGCTCAGTAAGAAAGTACATTCCTATTTCAATATGGATGAACTACGGAAGAAAACACCCATTCAAAATGGCGGTAAATCAGCGGCACATATCGCGGAGATATGTCGCAGATATGTGGAATACAATCAAAGCCTTCCCCAGTTTTTAGAAAATGAATTGCCTTCTATTGAAACGAATCAGCAGAAGATTGCCTGCTAAGCGCAACTAAAAGTAAAATCAAGGAAATTGAAAATTGTTACCGTTGTTCAAGCTCGCATAAGCTCTACCCGCCTACCGGGAAAAGTACTGTTGCCATTGTGTGGCGAACCGCTAATATTGAAAATGCTTGAGCGACTATCTCATTCTAAATTAGTTGGGAAAATAGTAGTGGCTACTACAAAAGATAAAGAGGACGATGCAATCGAAGCGCTTTGTCAAGCTCATCAAATCTACATTTATAGAGGAAGCAAGTATGATTTGCTCGATCGACATTATCAGGTGGCACATCTTTACAAAGCGGATGCCGTTGTAAAAATTCCTTCAGATTGTCCATTGATCGATCCGGGTGTTATTGATAAAGTCATCGGCTACTATATCGATCATCAACATAAATATGATTACGCCAGCAATTTGCATCCGGCCAGCTATCCGGATGGGAACGATGTAGAGATCATGTCGATAAAGGCGCTTGAAAAAGCTTGGGAATCGGCTACTGCGAAGTTAGAACTGGAACACACTACTCCTTTCATCTGGGAGAATCAAAATCTTTTTCGAATCGGAAATGTAAAATGGGAAACAGGTCTCGATTATTCGATGACACATCGTTGGACGATTGACTATCCGGAAGATTATCAATTCATTGAAGCGATTTACAACCAATTGTATCCCATCAAAAATATATTTTCTCTTACCGACATTTTAGAATTGCTGGAAGCACAACCAGAAATACAATCCATCAATCAAAAATGGGCGGGTGTGAATTGGTACCGCCATCATTTAGATGAATTGAAAACAGTGGGAAAGAATCAAACTAAATTAATTGAAGAAGCACCATGACTGAAGGACAAATAACTGATTTGCAAAAACTCGCGCTCGCTGTTCGCGAAAATATCGTGCGCTTGTCGACCGATGGTGGTTGCTTTACTGGAGCATCACTATCGTGTGCTGATTTGCTCGTCTATCTTTATTCACATTATTTAAATGTCAACCCTTCTAACTTAACCGATCCTAATCGCGATTATCTGTTTCTATCCAAAGGGCATGATGTACCTGCACTCTACAGCTTATTTGCCGAGCTTGGATTTATCGAGCCATCTCGGTTAGCCAATCATCTGCAAGCAAATGATCATATCTATTGGCATCCAAACACAAACATTCCCGGAGTTGAATTTCATTCCGGCTCGCTCGGTCACTTACCGGCTGTAGCAATGGGTGTGGCCATGGACTGCAGAATTAAAAAGCACTCCAATAAAATTGTGGTGATTACCGGAGATGGTGAACTCAATGAAGGTTCTATTTGGGAAAGCGCGCTCGTAGCTTCTGCTTACAAATTAGATAATCTGATCTGGATTGTCGACCGAAATTATTTTCAGGCCAATGTTGCCACCGAAGAACTAATTCCGCTCGATCCCATTCATAAAAAATTTGAAGCCTTTGGATGGAATGCGATCGATGTGGATGGTCATGATTTTAATGCGATGCACGAAACGTTCACTTCCATCGCAACCAATGGCAAGCCTAGTGTCATCATCGCTCACACCGTTCGTGGTAAAGGATTG
This sequence comes from Cyclobacteriaceae bacterium, assembly GCA_013140555.1. Lineage (GTDB taxonomy): Bacteria > Bacteroidota > Bacteroidia > Cytophagales > Cyclobacteriaceae > ELB16-189. Next base: position 10,188 of record JABFSO010000449.1, read on the forward strand.
CCTAGCATTGAAAAAAGAGCTGATCGCTGGTTCTGCAATTTTACGCATGATGAAGTTTCCGCACTCCTCACTGAATTGCACGAAAACAAAATGGCTGAATTGAATTCTGAAACATTAGTAGTACGATAATGAATTACGAAGAACTGATTTCTGAAATAGCATTAGCCGATGAGCGCTACATCATCATGACGGCCGAAAACCGTGCGCTCATTCGCAACATTCCAAAAAATCCTGCATTGGCGGATCGTTTCATCGATACAGGTATTACAGAACAAACGATGATCGGCATGGCGGCCGGATTAGCGCTGCGTGGTCGAGTGCCTGTGGTTCATGCGTTGGCCGCATTCCTCACCATGCGCGCGTATGAATTTATTCGCACCGATGTTGGCATTGCTCATCTTCCGGTAAAATTAACCGGTTTCATTCCCGGATTTCTTTCGGATGGAAATGGACCCACGCATCAAGCCATTGAAGATGTATCGATCATGCGGGGAATTCCCGGCATGCAAGTCTTCGCTCCGGCCGATGAGGAAGATATGATCTTGATGTTACCCGAAATTTGGGACTCATCATCTCCTGCTTACACAAGAGCTAATCTCATTAAGCCTTTAATAGCGCACGACAAAAATTTCCGAATTGGCAAAGCTGAAGTGATTGCAGAAGGTTCAACGATCACCTTCCTCACGTACGGCATGCTGTTTAATAATGTGTTACAAGCGAAACAAGCTTTAGAGGCACAAGGCCTTTCAATAGGACTCGTGAACATGCGGAGCTTGAAACCGGTGGACGAAGAAGTAATCATTCGCGCAGCTAAACAAAGTGAATTGGTAGTGGTAGTAGAAGATCACTTCACTACCGGAGGGTTGTATTCCATCGTAGCTGAAGTGCTATTGAAAAACCAGTTGTCTGCCAATGTTCAGCCTCTTTCACTCAATGAACAATGGTTTCGACCGGCCAGACTTTCAGAAGTATTGGAATACGAAGGTTTCACACCGGAAAAAATCGCTGCACGTGCCCTGGGAATTTTAGAATCAACGGCAACAAAAATTCAATTATGATCAACCATCAATATCCGGATATCACCATCAGCAACGCGTGGTACAAGCGTGCGCAACAAGTCATGTTTCCGGTTACACAAACGATGGCCAAAGGTCCATCACAATATGTGAATGGCGTGGCACCGAAATATGTGGCTAGAGGTAAAAATGGCCATGTGTGGGATGTGGACGGAAATGAATACATCGATTACACCATGGCGGTTGGCCCTGTTTCATTGGGCTATGCTTACGATCGAGTTGACGAAGCCATCAAAACTCAATTGCAGAGCGGCATTACGTTTTCATTGATGCATCCATTGGAAGTAGAACTGAGTGAATTGATTCATCAAATCATTCCCAATGCAGAAGGTGTGCGTATCGCCAAAACAGGAGCTGAAGTTTGCAGCGCGGCTGTTCGTGTTTCACGTGCTTACACGGGAAGAAAAAAAGTATTGTGCTGTGGTTATCATGGTTGGCACGATTGGTACATCGGCACGACAAGTCGCGCTGAAGGAATTCCTGAAGATATCAAAGCATTAACTGCGACTTTTGATTACAACAACATTGAATCACTTCGTGCGCAATTGACAGATGATGTAGCGTGCGTGATTCTGGAACCTTTCATCTTTGAACATCCAAAAGAAAATTTCCTGGAACAGGTTCAAGCGCTTTGCAGGGCAAATGGCACGTTGTTGATTTTTGATGAAATGTGGACGGGCTTCCGAGTAGCTCTTGGTGGCGCACAAGAATATTTTGGCATCACACCTGATCTAGCCGTTTACTCCAAAGCTTTTGCGAATGGCATGCCCATCGCATTACTCACCGGCAGAAAGGACATCATGCAGTTATTCGAAAAAGATGTTTTCTTCTACTCTACCTTCGGAGGAGAAGCACTTTCGCTCGCTGCAGCCGTAGCAACCATTCATGAGATGAAAGAAAAAAATGTAGCTGCTGCCTTAGCTGCGAAAGGAAAAAAAATGAAAGACGGTTACAATCAGATTGCAGATAAAAATAATCTGAGTGCTGTTACCACCTGTCAGGGATTTGATTGCCGAACCATTATTACGTTCAATGCATCAGCCGGAGATCCATTGATTCTCAAATCATTCGTACAACAAGAAATGATTAAGCGCGGAGTTCTGTGGGGCGGCTTCCACAATGTTTGTTTCACACATACAGAAGACGATTTGAACCAAACACTTCAAGCGTACGAAGAAGTATTGCCTTTACTGGCAGAAGTTCTTCAAAAAGGAAATATTGAATCGATGCTCCTTGGCAAACCGGTAGAAGCAGTCTTCCGCAAAGTGGGCAATGTTCAAAAAGCATTCAATGAAAAAGAACTTCAGGTAAAATAATGGAACTGTTCTCATTAAAAGATAAAGTCGCCATCGTAACAGGAGCATGCGGACTGCTTGGCAAAAAGCATTGTGAAGCATTAGCGGAAGCTGGCGCATTTGTGGTGGCAGCCGATGTAGATGGAAAGCTAGCAGATGAATTTGCGCAGTCGCTTGGCAGCAATCATCTCGGCATCGGATTGGATGTCACCAACGAAGCTTCGGTTCGTTTAGCAAAAGAGGAAGTCATCAAAAAATACGGTCGAATTGATGTGCTGGTGAATAATGCCGCCATCAACGACATGTTTGAAAATCCAATTGCTGCGCTCGAACAATCACAATTTGAAAACTATCCACTTCATCTTTGGCAGCGATCGCTCGATGTGAATGTGACTGGAGTTTTTCTCTGCAGTCAGATTTTCGGAACGGTCATGGCCGAAACAGGCAGTGGCAGCATTATCAACATTGCTTCTACTTATGCCATCACGGCACCTGATCAAAAATTATATCGTAACGAAGCGGGCGAACAAACTTTTTATAAATCCGCAGCTTACCCTAGCACGAAAGGTGCTGTGTTGGGCTTCACCAAATTTCTTGCTTCCTATTGGGGGAACAAAGGTGTTCGCGTGAATGCGCTTTCTCCGGGTGGCGTAGAAAATGGACAAGATCATTTCTTCATCAAAAATTATAGCGAACGCACTCCACTAGGTCGAATGGCTGACCGGTCCGATTACCAAGGCGCTATTGTATTCTTAGCGAGTGATGCTTCTCGTTATATGACAGGCGCTAATCTGGTTGTGGATGGTGGATGGACCATAATTTAGATGTGAGAATTGAGATTAGAGATTAGAGACTAAATACAACAAAATGTCGATTGACGAAATTAAAAGAAGAGCGAATAAAATCAAGTTGATGATAACTGATGTGGATGGCGTACTCACCGATAATGGCGTGTACTACTCCGGCAATGGCGAAGAGTTAAAACGTTTTTCGTTCCGCGATGGCATGGGTGTTGAACGCTTGCGCAAAATTGCTTCCATCGAAACCGGTATCATCACCCGCGAAGATTCGCTTCCGGTTTCTAAGCGTGCCGAAAAACTAAAGATCAAAGAATTGCACATGGGTGTGCAAGATAAGGCGCTACGCCTTCAGGAAATCATGGAGCGCATCCAAATTTCAAAAGAGGAAATTGCTTACATCGGAGATGATATCAACGATGAAGAAATCATGAAGCAAGTAGGGTTATGCGCTTGCCCGGCCGATGCGATGAGCTTCGCCAGACGTGTGGCACATTATGTATGCACCACCAACGGAGGGCACGGTGCTTTCAGAGAGTTTGCCGAACTAATTATTAACAGCAAAATAAATCTAAACTAAAATTTTACGATTATGAATCATGTCGTCTTGAACAATGGAAGAGAGATAGGCGCAGGTTATCCTGTCTACATTATTGCAGAAATTGGTATCAATCACAATGGCTCTGTTGACATTGCCAAAAAGTTGATTGACTGGGCGAGCATTGCCGGCTGCGATGCGGTGAAGTTTCAAAAAAGAACTCCTGAATTGTGCGTACCCAAAGACCAGTGGGACAAGCAGCGCCAAACTCCGTGGGGCACGATGAGCTACATTGATTACAAACGCAAAACCGAATTTGGAAAAGCAGAGTTCGAAGAAATCGATTTGTATTGTGCACAAAAGAAAATCGATTGGTTTGCATCTGCTTGGGATGAACCTTCAGTCGATTTTTTGGAGCAATTCAATCCGGTGATGTATAAGTTGGCATCAGCAAGCTTAACCGATTTCGATTTGATTAAAAAAGTATTGACAACCGGTCGTCCGCTCATGTTATCAACAGGCATGTCTACCGAAATGGAAATTGAAGATGCCATCGACTTAACCGGCACGCGCAATGTGATGGTGGCGCACTCAACTTCAGCTTATCCGTGCGATCCCGCTCAATTGAATTTGAATATGATCCGCACACTTATAAACAAATTTGATTTACCGATTGGTTACTCCGGCCACGAGACAGGCCTCGCTCCTACGCTGGCAGCGGTTTCATTGGGTGCCACTTTTGTGGAACGTCATGTGACGCTTGATCGTGCTATGTGGGGCTCTGACCACGCCGCTTCTGTAGAGCCACAAGGTATCGTAAAACTAGTCCGCGATATCCGCGACATCGAGAAAAGTTTAGGCGATGGCGTAAAGCGCGTGTATGAAAGCGAACTCGAACCAATGAAGCGCTTGAGAAGAGTAATTAATCAAACTGTAAATGCATAAGGCTATCACATATGCATTAAGAAAGTTTCCTTTAGTGCCTTTGTGTCTTAGTGGCGAAAGATGAAAGTCGAGACCATTACATTTATGATTTTAATTTCTTCGGCAGCTTCCATCATTTTGCTGGAGCGGAAGTATCCTTATACCAAAGGTCTACCCTTTTTCCGCGAAGGATTTTGGGTAGACCTGGTTTGGTATACATTGATTCAAAGTTTCTTTTTGAAGATTCTCATCTTCGACTATATCATTTTACCAATCGATCAGCGGTTCTCGTTATCATCATTAAAACTGATCTCACATTGGCCTATAGCAATACAAGTTTTGTTTTTTTTGATCACGCATGACTTCTACATCTACTGGTTTCACCGGTGGCAGCACAATTCAAAAATTCTATGGCGCACGCATGAGGCACATCACTCCGTCAAGGAAGTAGATTGGATTGCAGGATCGCGGTCTCATGTTGTTGAAATCATCATCAATCAAACTATCGAATTCGCTCCGATCATTTTGCTGGGTGCCGATCCAATGGTCGTTCCGATCAAAGCATGCATCGATGCGGTGTGGGGCATGTACATTCATTCGAATATCAACGTGCGCTCGGGCAAGTGGCAATATTTTATCAACGGCCCTGAAATGCATCAATGGCACCATGCTGAAACGGTAGAAACCTATTTCGCGAATTATGCTACGAAGTTCGCGTTTTGGGATTGGATGTTTGGAACAGCTTATCTTCCGAACACAAAACCAAATGTATTCGGGCTGCCTTACAAATACCCCAAAGACTATTTTTTACAACATGCGTTTTCAGTGAAACGATTTGATGAAGATGATCTCAAGAAAAAGAAAGGATGGCGCCAATACCTTGATCTGCGTTTCGCAATCATGAAATGGTTTGCAGGCTTGCCTACAACATCAGAAAAACGGAATTCAAAAAACGAAAGTGTAGCATAATGCAGTGGTTGTATCTGATTATTGCTGCATTTTTAGAAGTAGGATGGATATTCAGCTTAAAAAAAATGAGCTTCGCTGAGCTAAAGAAAATTTCCTTTCAACTTGTTATTGATCAACCGCTGGCCGCTAGTGAGCTTCTGCTGCCGTTGGTTGGTTACATTCTGTTCGGCTTGGGCAACATCTATTTTTTCTCGCTCGCGATGAAGCATATTCCTGCATCCACTGCGTTTGCCATTTGGATGGGACTTACACTGGCAGGTGTTAAATTAGTGGAAGTTCTAATTCTTAAGCATGAAACTAAACCAATTGACTTGGTTTATCTGGCGATGTTGGTCATCGCAATTATTGGCCTGAAGAAAAACTAGTTCAATTCAACTTTAGAATATAGCTCTTTGATAATGTACTACTGCGCGTGGCCGTATTCATAAAATCACCTTGAGGTTGACTAATGTGATAATTGTCAAACGATTTAAGAATCTGGTAATGAATTCCTGCATCCGAAAGTTTTGTGAGAAATCCCTCGCTACAAAACAATAACTTGTCGTTTAAATTCTTCAGTTGCTCAATCGAATAATACTTTACAATATCACGATAGTAAAAATCGAATGAATAGGAATTATCCCCCTTTAACATCACGGTCTCTTGTGAAGGGTAGTCTTGATTTAAATAAAAGGCGGCCTCACTTCCCGATTGGTATTGCACCAAGTCGTAGGTGAAGAAAAAAGCTAAGTATACATACAACATGTAGCTTGCTGCTATATTTCTGCTGAATGCAAGTTGAAGTGGCTGGCTCTTCTCCAGAATCTTATTAATGATGAATAAACTCATCACTATCCAACCAATCGCGAAAAGCAAAAGCTGCGGCTGAAACCAAATCGTTAAAGCAATAGCTACTGCAAATGCAAGTACCACCTGAAAATAAAAAAGCACTCGCCAGAATTTATTCTTTGAATACGTGACTATCTCACACAAGTAAAATGCACTGATGATACTCATGAATGGAAAGATGATATTCATGTAGTGCGGAAGCTGAAAGCCGGATAACGAAAAAAGCAAAAATGTAAATGCGGTGGTGCCGATGGTAATTAGTTCGGGTAATTGTTTGAATCTAGTTTTTGCAGCTGAGAAGATGGCGGCAAAGAACAGAATCGAAGAAGGGAAAAAAGCCCAAAGTGTGGTGTGCAAAAAGAAAAATTTATCACCGTCTCCTTTGATCGGCCCTGTATTAAAAAAGCGACCAAACTGACTATCCCAAAAGAAAAAACGAATGCCCGATACGCCTGTCTTACCAAAAACAATTTTTTCCGGGTGAAGATCGAATTGTTGGTAGAGACTGAACAATTCAGGAGTGATGAATAACAATACTAATCCGATCGCTATCAACCAGCGCCAATGAAGCAATTGCATCCATTCTTTTTTCCAGGCCCAATGAATAAGTAATCCAAAAGCAATTGTGCCCACCACAAAAATTCCTTTGGTCATTATTGCGCACGCTGCTAGTAGCGCTCCAAGAACTAAATCCAATCCAAACTTTTGCTGCGATGCTTTATAAAAATGAAAAACACTTCCAATAATCAATCCCATCAGATAAGGCTCGGCTCGCACATCGTTATTGGAAAGCACGGCATGCATGGCGGTGAGGTAAATCAGAACTGAAATTTGTGCAACCGTCTTCGTATAAAATAAATTGGCAAAGCGATAGGTATAACTTCCGCCCAATGCCCAAAATAGCAAAGCCGGAAGTTTGTAGGCGAATGTGTTTATACCAAAGATGTTATAGCTCAACGCCATCATCCAAAACGGAAAATGCGGTTTATCTAACCATTCGTTTCCTTGCAACACCAGATTTACATAATCTCCTGTCAATACCATTTGCTTTGCGATAGTTGCATATACCGCCCCATCCGGTTCAATAATGGTAAAGAATAATCCGGTTGCGTTGACCAATATCCCAACCCACAATAAGGGCTTCCATCTGGCTTCGAGCCATTGTTCCCAAGAAGAACACACTAATCTCATGATGCAAAATTAGTTATAGGAATATAATAGATACATCGTCTCTACTCACAGCAGGTTATCAAATCGTAATGAAAATATGAACTTACTCAATAAGAGATAACAATACCTTTATTGCTAGTTGAAATGCATTTAATACTCCGTAGGTAAAATTGTATTCATGAAAACACGCGTATCTGAAGTTGGATTTGCCCCGCTGCTTTACATTTCTATATGCATTCTATTGTGTATCCTTTCGGTATTTATTCCCAAAGGCGAAGAGGTTCTTTTTATCAACGGAAATAATTCCAGTTTTTTAGATCAGTTTTTCGCAACCATTACCCATTTGGGTGCAGGGCATTTATTAATTCTGATATTGATCGTTTCCCTTTTTGTTCGCTTTCAGGTTTCATTACTCACTATTGCGGTTTGGATCAGCCATGGACTCGTTTGCTCTGTTTTCAAAAGAGTTTTGTTTCGCCATTTAGATCGACCCAAACAACTAATCGACAATCAACTTCTTCATTTCATTCCTAATGTGGATGTACACGCTCATTTCTCTTTCCCTTCCGGACATACAGCTACTATTTTCTGTATCTGTTTCTTGTTATCACTTTGGATAAAAAATAGAATTGTTACTGTCCTTCTATTACTTGTTGCCTTGGTGGTTGGTTACTCGCGCATCTATCTGCTACAACACTTTCTGATGGATGTGGCTGCCGGAGCGACCATTGGTGTAGTATGTACCTATCTCTTCTGGCTCTACTTTCAAAAGGCGAGATTGCCTCTTTGGGCTTCGTATTATCTGAAGATTGATCTGTCTCAATCTTTTCCTAACAAAAAGACAGCCTAACCGCTTGAATTGATTCAAGCATAATGCTCCCTTCACGTTAAAGTAATAGTGGGTTCCTACCTTTGCACTGCAACATGAAGTTTCAACTGATCCTACTTATCAGTTTCATTTCTCTAAAGGTTGGCTTTTGTCAATCGCAGACTTCTTCACCTCCAGCCAAAATCAAAATTCTCTCCTGGAATATCTACATGCTACCCGGTATGGTAATGAAAGGCGGGAAAGTAGAACGAGCTGCCGCCATCGGAAAAATACTCAAGGAAAGTGATTATGATGTGATCGTCTTCCAGGAAGCCTTTCATCGGAGGGCTCGCAAAAAAATCTACCAACAATTGAAAGATGCGTTTCCTTATCAAACCGGTCCTGCGAATCAGCAGCTCATTTCCTGTAAAACCAATAGCGGCATCTGGATTTTCAGCAAACATCCTATCGTAGCCTCGCAGTCCATCATATTTAAAAATCGTTCGGGCATTGATGCGTTTTCGCGGAAAGGTGGGCTTATTGCGGAAGTGATGATCAATCAAACTTTGGTACAAGTGGCAGGCACACATCTACAAAATTCCGGACAACCATGGATACGTCAAAGTCAGTGTGTGGAATTCTACAATCGTTTATTGAAGCCGATGCAGAAAGAAGGTGTGCCTCAAATTTTGTGTGGCGACTTTAACATCAATCGCAAAAAAGAGGAGGAGTACAATTTCATGCTGCAAACGCTACGCGCTACCGATGGCGAACTATGTGGCGAATGGAAATACACATATGATCGCCAGCAAAACGATTTGCATGTAGAAGCCGGACAAGAAAAAGATTTGATCGATTATATTCTGATTCGTGATTCAGACAGTCAATTTGCTACAACGGCTCGTCAGGTCAAAGTAATGAGAAACAATTGGCATCAACTGCATGCTGACTTATCCGATCACTTTGCACTAGAAGCAGAAATTCAATTCGCTCAACCCGCACTGGTATCGCAGTTAAATCAGGCGAGCGGGCAATTTCACAAATAGGGATTTCCTAATTAATCTTCCTCAACTTCTCCAACTGTGTCTCTTTCACCTTTTTAATTTGCACAGCCGCATTCGCGATTGAATCTTGTGCTTTTTTATTGTTCTCGATCTTAATTTTCAGGGCCGCGTTCTCTAACTTATTCGCTTCTAGTTCTTTCTCTAATTTAATGCGTTGCAGTTCGTTGTTGGCCAATTTGTTGGTCAGGTCTTTTCCTTGGTTAATGAAGCGAATCGATTGTTTATCGACTGCGTCCAGCGCTTGTTGTGTTTCGTCAATCTGACCTTGTGCTTTTTCTCTGTTGAAGCGTACGCCAAACTCTTTAGCCATTCGCTCCAATTGTTTGTTGATCATCTCCACATCTTTGCTATCCCATTCACTAGGTTTAATTCCTAACCAAGCAGAAACTACATTCCCACTTTCCGTGATAAAGGCATAAATGGATTTTTTGGCATATACATTTCCATTGAAAACCGGATCTGTAATCACGAGAGGGTCTGAAGACAAAAACTTGATTTTACCTACCTCTTTCAAATAGCGAGTCAATGAAGAGCTGACATCTGACTTTTTACCTTCCAGGTCTACCGCAAATCCATCAACATTCTCCCCTTTCAGGCGTTGCTTTTGATTTTTCACCGTCACCGTTTGCGCATTCACTCCTATCCCAACCAAAAGAAAAAAAACAGCAACTCTAAACTTAATCATATGGGTTATGTTATTTTGACAATACTTTGTTTAATCGGCTTCAAAACTACAAATAATGCGCCACAAAATTTTAATCACCGGTGCCAGCGGTTTGGTAGGCACCCAACTTTCACAGTTACTCCTGCAAAAAGGCTATGAAGTAGTGCAGTTGGGTCGAAGTAAAAAGGCGGGCAACATTCCATCATTTGTTTGGAATGTGGAAAAGCAAGAGATCGATGCAAAAGCGCTGGAAGGCGTAGATACAATTGTCCATCTGGCTGGTGCGGGCATTGCCGACAAGCGATGGAACGAGGCGCGCAAAAAGGAAATCCTGGAAAGCCGCACCCACTCCACGCGACTTCTTTTTAATACACTAAAACAAACAACCCATCAGGTAAAGAATTTCATCTCAGCTTCTGCCATCGGCTATTATGGTTTTGAGGAAACAGAATCGGTCTTTACGGAAGAAAGTAATGCGGGAAAAGATTATCTGGCAGATGTAACTAAGCAATGGGAAGCCGAAGCGGATCAAATGACGACACTCGGCATACGCTTAGTGAAAATGCGCATCGGTATAGTGTTGAGTGAAAAAGGAGGTGCGCTGGCAGAGATGGCGAAGCCGGTTCAGTGGGGCGTGGGCTCTCCTCTGGGCAGTGGTAAGCAATGCTTGAGTTGGATTCACATTGATGATTTGTGCGCACTGTTTGTCAAAGC